>JAZNDD010000027.1:0-11698 GCA_045587865.1 Faecousia sp. | reverse complement strand
GTCCTCGATGGGCGGATTTCCTGCAGTTTTCCTATATTTCTGTATTTTTTGGGTATCGAACCCCAAAAATACAGATGGGACGCCGAGGGCGGCGTCCCCTACGAACAAGCTGTCAAACAGAAATTTGACGCACTTGTTTATAATAACCCCTTAATAAACAGAAAAGGAACGGCACACAGGCCGTTCCCTACTATTCGTTTTTTGAGACTGTCCTTCTTGCTTACATTGCGCCTTCGCATTTAATGACCACTTTGATGGTCAGCAGGATCACCTTAATATCCGTCCACATACTGCGCTCCCGGATATATTTCAGATCCGATTCCACCCACTCGGCAAAACTGTGGATATTGCTGCGGCCGTAACACTCCCGGTAACAGGAAAGTCCAGTCTTAACATCCAGCCGGTGCATTTGGTAGGGTGTGTATTTTTCTACCTCCCGAACCAGCGGCGGGCGGGGGCCGATGATGGACATATCGCCCTTGATGATGTTAATCAGTTGGGGCAATTCATCAATGCTGGTTTTTCGGAGAAATCTGCCGATCTTGGTAACTCTGGGATCGTCCTCCATTTTGAAAGCAGGACCTTCCATTTCATTTTGATCCATAAGATCGTCCAACATTTCTTCCGCACCAATACACATAGAACGGAATTTATACATTCCAAACACCTTTGCGCCCTTGGTCAGACGCTCCTGCTTAAAGAAAACCGGACCGCCATCCTGACACTTAACGGCAATCGCAACCACCAAAAACAAGGGGCTCAGTACGATCAGCGCCAGTACGCACATAACAACATCAAAGATTCTTTTGAAAATCTCGTATACAGGCTTCGGTGCAGGTGCGATATACACCTTATCTTCGTTAGTCTGCATAATTGGTCACCTCTAAGAAATCGTAAATGCTTCCTTTTACATTATACCCACTGTTTGTCGGATTTTCAAGTGGTTTGTTGAAATAACTGAATTTCACAAAAAGAAAGGAACGGCACGCTAGGCCGTTCCCTACATATGAATTTAATAAGTATTCGTTTTTTGGAGTTGTCTCATTCATTTTGAGACAGCCCCTTATTGGGAAATAACACTTCGATCGCTACCCGGGCGGCATCCTGCTCTGCCCGTTTTTTGCTGGAGCCAGATCCGGTTCCCACCACCTGATCGTTCAGGGACACTTCCACGGTAAAGGTCTTGTCGTGATCCGGACCGGATTCGCTGATCAACTGATAGGTAAGCACCTGATTTTTCTTTTGCTGCACCAGCTCCTGCAGGCTGGTTTTATAGTCCGTGTTCTGCAGCCGGTTTACCGGAACATTACACAGGATAAACCGCCGGATAAAGCGCTCCGCAGCCTCCATACCGCCGTCCAGAAAACTTGCCGCGATGACAGATTCCACTGCATCGGCAAGGATAGAAGGTCTTCCTCTGCCACCGCCTTGCTCCTCACCGTGCCCCAGGAGCAAATGTCTGCCCAAATCGATCTTCCCTGCCACTGCCGCAAGGCTGGTCTCGCAGACCATATCTGCCCGCATCCGGGTCAGTTCGCCTTCGGGACGGTCCGGAAAGTGCTTGTAAAGATACTCTGCCACGGTCATTCCCAAAATGGAGTCACCCAGAAATTCCAAACGCTCATTGCTTTTCAGGCTGTCGTGCCAGCGTTCGTTGGCATAGGAAGAATGGGTCAGGGCGTTTTGCAGCAATGTAATATTGGTAAACCGATAGCCAATCGCCACTTCCAGATCCTTAATCATCCTGTGTCTCCTTAAGTGCCAGTTCCTTAAGCCCCTGTTCCAGTTCCTGAGAAAAATCGTTTGCCGCCGCATCCATCGCCTGCTTGACTGCATTGCGGAACGCCAGTTCGTCGGAAGCCCCGTGGGTCTTGATCACAGGCTTGCGAATACCCAGGAAGATCGTTCCGCCGGTTTCCCGGTAATCCATCAATTTCTTAAAGGCTTTAATATCCTTCATTACCAGGGCTGCTGCAATCTTGCTGAGAATATTTTTCTTAAACATTTTGGACATCAGGCTGCCCATAAAGGATGCTGTACCTTCAATGGATTTCAGCAGCACATTGCCGGAAAATCCGTCACATACCACCACGTCCACAACGCCCAGAGGCACATCTCTTGCCTCCACATTTCCCGCAAAGTTGATCAGTCCCTTTTGATGGGCATCCTGCAAAAGGGCGTATGCTTCCTTCTGCAAAGGTGTGCCCTTTGTATCCTCGGTGCCGATATTCAAAAGGCCGATCTTGGGTTTTTCCACGCCTAAGTACTTTTGGGCATACAAGGAGCCAACCAGACCAAATTGCAGCAAAAATTCCGGGGTACATTCAGCATTTGCGCCGCAGTCCAAAATTACCGTTTTTCCACCTGCTTTATTAGGGATCTGAGGTCCCATTGCCGCCCGGCGGATGCCTTTGACCCGTTTTACGATCAGGGTCGCACCGGTCAGCAGTGCGCCGGTACTGCCCGCAGAAATAAAGGCATCGCCCTGGTCTTCTGCAAGCATTCTAAGGCCAATGACCATAGAGGAATTTTTCTTCTTGCGGATCACATTTGCAGGATCATCATGCATTTCTATCACTTCATCTGCATTGGCGATCTCAATTCCCTGGGGAAGATCCTCAATCCCCTGCTGACGCAGGATTTTCAAGATCTCCTCACCCTTACCCACAAGGGTGATCTGGGCATCAAAGTCCTTTGCTGCCTGAACTGCACCCATTACCGGTGCCAGGGGGGCATTGTCACCGCCCATTGCGTCAATTATGATCTTCATTTGAATCCCTCTTTCTTATATTTGTTCTTTCATCCTGTCAATGATTGCCAGAGAACGACCCGAAAGTGCCAAATTCTTCTCGGATTTCTTGCGAATTCTCTGCTCCAGGGGTGCAATGATACTAAAATTAATATTCATCGGCTGGAAGTTTTCCACTCGCTCGTCGCTGATATACAAGCCCAGTGCGCCAATGGCGGTTTCCTTGGGGAAATCGGGCAAGTCTTTACCCAGCACCTTTGCCGCCATTGCCACTGCCGCCAGATAACCGGAGGCAGTGCTCTCCACATAGCCTTCCACGCCGGTCATCTGTCCGGCAAAGGCCACCAGAGGATTGCGCCGGTCCGCATAATACCGATCCAACAGTTTCGGTGACTGGAGGAAGGTGTTTTGGTGCATTACACCGTAGCGAACAAATTCCGCATTGCGAAGAGCAGGGATCATAGAAAACACCCGCTTTTGCTCCGGGAATTTCAAATGGGTCTGAAAGCCCACCAAATTAAACACACTCTTTGCCGCATTATCCTGACGCAACTGGACCACCGCATAGGGTTCTTTTCCGGTTTTGGGGTCTACCAGACCCACCGGCTTCAGCGGACCAAACCGCAAGGTATCCGGACCCCGGCGACCCATAACTTCCACAGGCATACAGCCCTCAAAAACATTCTTATCTTCAAAGCCGTGCACCGGGGCTTCTTCTGCGCTGATCAGTTCCCGGAGAAATGCCTCATACTGCTCCTTATTCATTGCGCAGTTTACATAATCTGGCGTTCCCTTATCATAGCGAGACTGCCACCAGGCCTCGTTCATATCGATGGACTCAGCGGTCACCAGGGGTGCGGCTGCATCGAAAAAGTGGAGATACCCTGTGCCGAAATATTCTCCGATCGCTTCTGAAAAAGCATCCGAGGTCAGGGGGCCTGTTGCCACGATCACCGGACCTTCCGGCACTTTGGTGATCTCCTGAGAAATTACGGCAATATTGGGATGATTGCGGATCTTTTCCGTTACCAGATCGGAAAAAACCTGTCTGTCCACTGCCAGACAGCCGCCTGCTTCCACCCGGGTAGCATCGGCACAACTGACAATTACACTATCCAGACGGCGCAGTTCTTCCTTTAATAGACCAACTGCATTTTCCAGCCGGTCGCTGCGCAGAGAATTGGAGCAGACCAGTTCTGCAAAAGAATCTGTATGATGGGCCGGGGATTTTTTCTCCGGCTTCATTTCATACAGTTCCACCTCAATGCCCCGCTGGGCAAGTTGCCAGGCTGCCTCACAGCCGGCAAGACCTGCGCCAATGACTTTTACTACTGCCATTTTCAGGCCTCCTTGCCGGTTTTTTTAGCCGTCTTCTTAGCGGTTGTCTTCTTTGCTTTTTTATCTTTTTCTTCTTCCTGCTGGGCGGGCTTTTTATAGTAGCCCCGCTTATCCTCCGGCAGGAAATTTTCGCAGGTTTCATTTATGCAGAAAGGCTTCATTCTGCCCCGTCCGGACTTTTTGAACATTGTCTGTCCGCACTTGGGACAATCCTCTGCAGTAGGCACATCCCAGGTCATAAAGCCGCAGGCAGCGCCCCGCTCACAGCCGTAATAGGCATAGCCCCGCTTGGACTTGCGCTTTAAGATGGTACTGCCGCACTTGGGGCAGCGGCCGGGCATTTTCTCCACAATAGGCTTGGTGTTTTTGCACTCCGGGAAACCGGGGCAAGCCAAAAACTTTCCAAACCGGCCGATCTTTACCACCATATTCCGTCCGCAGACCTCGCAGATTTCATCGCTGACTTCGTCCGGCACTTTCAGGCGGGTACCCTCCAGGGCGGTTTCCGCATCCTGCATCTGCCGGTGGAAATCCTTATAAAAATCTGCCAGCAGATCTTTCCAGTGTTCCTTGCCTGCTTCCACATCGTCCAGACGGTTTTCCATATTAGCAGTAAACTGCACATCGATAATATCCTGGATGCGCTCCATCATCAGGCCGGTCACCACTTCGCCCAAAGCGGTGGGCATCAGGCGCTTATCGGACTTATTCACATATTCCCGGTCTTGAATGGTAGAAACAATGGTCGCGTAAGTGGAAGGACGGCCAACGCCCTTTTCTTCCATAGCCTTAACCAGCGTTGCCTCCGTATACCGGGCGGGGGGCTGGGTAAAGTGCTGTTCCTTCTTCAGGTCGGAACACAGGGCCTGATCCCCTTCCTGCAGATCCGGCAAGGGCTCACCCACTGCCTCTGCTTCCTCATCCCGGCCTTCCTCGTATACTGCCAGGAAACCGGAGAATTTCACGCTCTGGTGGCTGGAACGGAAAATATGACCGGCACATTCGGTATCGATCGATACGGTATCATACACGGCATTTGCCATCTGGGTTGCCAAAAAACGGCTCCAGATCAATTTATACAGCCGGTACTGTTCTTTGGTCAGGGATGTTTTGATCCGCTCCGGATCCAACTCAATATGGGTGGGACGGACGGCTTCGTGGGCATCCTGCGCACCGGATTTTGCTTTGAAATTGTGGAATTTTCCATAGTAGTAGGCTTCTCCGTAGCGGCTTTTAATAAAGTCTGCCGCTGCAGCCATTGCTTCCGTGCTCAGGCGCAGGGAGTCGGTACGCATATAGGTGATCAGACCCAAAGTGCCTTCCCCTGCCACATCCACGCCTTCATAAAGTTGCTGGGCGATTGCCATTGTGCGCTTGGGGGTCATATTCAGTTTCCGGGATGCCTCCTGCTGGAGGGTGGAAGTAGTAAAAGGAGGTGCCGCACTGCGTTTTTTATCCGCTTGCTTTACACGCACCACTGTAAATTCTTTCCCATCAATATCCTCCAGAACCTGAAGCACCTGTGCTTCATTTTCCAGTTCCCGCTTTTTGGTGTCGCCGTAGTAACGGGCGGCAAACGAGCCGGGCTTTCCGATCCGGTCCAGTTTCACATCCAAAGACCAGTATTCCTTAGGCTGGAAGGCGCGGATCTCATTTTCCCGATCCACGACCAGACGGGTGGCCACAGACTGGACACGGCCTGCGGACAGGCCTCTGCGAACCTTTTTCCACAGCAGGGGTGAAAGTTGGTAGCCCACGATCCGGTCCAAAATTCTCCGGGCCTGCTGGGCATCCACCAGATCATAGTCAATGGCTCTGGGGGCAGCAATGGACTGCTGCACTACCTTCTGGGTGATCTCGTTAAAGGTAACACGGAACGTTTTGCCATCCGGCAGGTCCAGCAGTTCCTTCAGATGCCAGGAGATGGCTTCGCCCTCCCGGTCCGGGTCCGTTGCCAGATATACGGTGTCTGCCTTTTGGGCAGCCTTCCGCAAGTCGTTGATGATCTCTGCCTTATTTTCCATCGGCAGGTACTCCGGCTCAAATCCACCGGCAATATCCACGCCCATCGTACTTTTGGGCAGGTCCCGCAAATGGCCCATACTGGCCTTGACCGTATACTCTGCTCCCAGATATTTCCCAATGGTCTTCGCCTTGGAAGGCGACTCCACAATTACCAGTTTGGATGCTTTATCCATACTTTCCTCCGAAAATGTTATTTCCGCGATATGCGTCCGCCAGGGTGATTGACTGTCAACCCTTTCAGGGATAACTTCGTCAAAATCGACCGGACAGTTCCCGCCGGCAGATCCGCCTGGGCGATCACATCGTCCACAAGGGTTCCTTCCCGGGGCACTCGCTCTAAAACTGCCCGTTCTGTCTCTGACAGGGCCGACTGTTTGCTATCTAACACAATATAAGTGGATTTTTCTTCCTTGTCAATGGCTTTTTTCTGGTTTATTTGGTCGAATTGGCCGTTGGTTTCAGAAAAAGCGGGTGTCTGCGCTACTTTTAAGATTTCAGCAGGCTGATCCAGGGGCAGGCGGTTTTTGCTTACTTTTCCCGGGTAGAGCGCTTCGTACTCCTTCACCACATCCCAGCCGGAAAGGGCTGCAATTGCCCGATCCTGCAAAAGGGCATTGCTCCCGGCGCAACTGTCCACATCCACATTTCCCGGCACTGCATATACATCTCTGCCCTGCTCCATTGCCTGACGGGCAGTGATCAATGCGCCGCTTTTATGGGGTGCTTCCACTACCAGCAGTCCGTCAGACATTCCGCTAATGATCCGGTTTCTCTGGGGGAAGTGCCAGGCGATGCCCGTTGTTTTCGGGGGATACTCGGAAATCAGGCAGCCTTTTTCCACCACCCGGGCAAACAGATTTTTATTGGATGCAGGATATGCCACATCCACACCGCACCCCAACACGCCTACCACCGGGCACAAGGCATCCAGCGCACCTTCCATTGCCTTTGTGTCAATGCCTGCCGCACCGCCGGAAACCACCAGTGCGCCACAGGCTGCGATCTGTCCGCCAAAGCGCTTGGCAGTATGCAGACCGTAAGGGCTTGCTTTTCTGGTTCCAACAATGCCGATAACCGGAATGGTCTCCCACTCCGGCAGTGTTCCTTTTACATACAGTACCAGCGGCGGGTCGTATGTATTTCTTAATTTCTCCGGATAGCCTTCCTCCCGGAGCGTCAAAATACGGATCCCTTTCTGGGCGCAGTCGGCAAGGATCTTACGGGCATCCGTCAGATCCTTATGTTCCAGTGCCTCCATAATTTCTTCCGAAACACCGGAAATATTCCCCTGCAAATGGTAAATTTCTTCCGGATCGTGAAAATGCTGCAAAAGTGCCAGTTTTTGCACCAGGCTTATTCCTGCAAGTTGCGCAAACCACACCCAGTAAATCAGCATTTTCTATCTCTCCTTCTATTTCTTCATCTGCCACATAACAATAGCCGCCGCAATCGCTGCATTGAGGGATTCGCAGTGATCCTCCATTGGGATGATCAGTTCTGCCTGGGCACTGCCCAGAATTTCCTGACGGACGCCCTGACCTTCACTGCCGATCACCACTGCCATTTGGGACAAATCCGCATTTCGGATGTCCTGCGCCCGGTCTGAAAGGGCGGTTACTGCCACAGGAATCTTTTCTTCCTGCATTTTTTCTTTTGCTTCTGACCAGGTGGTCTGCACCACCGGCACACGGAACACCGCGCCCATACTGGCGCGGACAACTTTATGGCTATAAGGATCTGCACAGCCTTCCAGCAAGGGCACCGAAACGCCCAGGGCATCCGCGGTTCGCAGGATCGTGCCCAGATTGCCGGGGTCCTGAATGCCGTCCAGCAAAAGCATTCCCCGCTTTGGGGCAAATTCTTTCTTTTCCGGTAACCGGCAAACAAACAGCGCTCCCTGAGGGGTCTGCATTGGGGATATGGATGCCATCACATCCTCCGGCACACGCACCAGATGTATCCCTTCCGGCACTTCCGCTTCCACCCCGTCGGATAGAATAACTGTATGAAGTCCCGGCCACCAGCGCACCGCCTCCTGCAGTAATTTCGTGCCGTCTGCCACAAATAAGCCCGTCTGCTCCCGTTCCTTCCGGGAACTTAGCAGCCGCCGCACCTGTTGCAGCAGAGGATTTTTCCGTCCTGTAATTCTTTGTGTCATAATTTTTGCACCGCGCCCAATGCTGCTGTGTCTCCCAGTACCACCATAATATCTCCAGCCAAAACAGTAAATTCTGCTGCAGGAGATACGTTGATCTTTCCTTCCCGTCTGACTGCCAGAATATTCACGCCCAGTTTTGCCCGGACATTCAATTCCTTCAGGCTCTTATCGAGCCAGGCAGAAGGGGCAGGCACTTCAATAATGCCGTATTCTGCGGACAGTTCAATGTAGTCCAGCACATTGCGGCTGGAAAGACTTTTTGCCAACCGGGCAGCATTTTCCTGCTCCGGGATCACCACCTGATCGGCGCCCAGTTTCAGCAGCACCTGCCGGTGGGTCTCATCGTGGGCTTTGCAAATAATTCTGGGAACACCCAGTTCCTTCAGGTTCATCGTTGCCAGAACGGAATCTGCCAGAGAGTCACCAATGGCAACAATGGCACATTCAAAATCCTGGGCGCTCAAAGAGCGCAACACATCCTTATCCTGGGCATTTCCCACCACTGCGTGGGTCACTTCCTCTGCCACCTGCTGAACATTTTCTCCGCAGGTATCGATCGCCAATACCTCACAGCCGTAGCCATATAATTTCCGGGCAACCTCGCTGCCAAAGCGACCCAAACCAACTACGATACAAGACTTCATAAAAACCTCCTATCCGATCAGCAAATTTGTTTTTGCATAATGGAACCGATCTGTTGCCCGGTCTCCCATTAAAAAGCCCATACTGATCGTCAGCATACCAATTCTGCCAAAATACATAAAAATGATAATGAGGATCTGCGCCGGAATACTCAGACTTGTGGTCACACCGGCAGTCAGTCCCACCGTTGCCAAAGCAGACACGGTTTCATACAGCGCATCTGTAAAGCCGATGGGTGAAGTGGCGCACACAAACACCGCACCGAACAGGGCAAGGCATACCATAATACCCGCAATAGTCATTGCATCCATTACCTTTTCCCCGGGGATGGTTCTGCGGAACACACTAACTGTGCTCCTACCTCTGGCCCGTGCCCAGAGAAACAGCACCAGCACCACAAAACTGACCGTTTTCAAACCGCCTGCGGTAGAGCCGGAAGAACCACCGATAAGCATCAGGAACATACTCACTGCTTTTCCTGCATCGGTTAGTTTCCCTTGATCTACGGATGCAAATCCTGCGGTACGTAAGGTTACCGACTGGAAGAACGCATTTAATATTTTCTGTCCTGCCGGCATTGCTCCCAAAGTGTCCGGATTGTTCCATTCCAGCAGCAGGATCACCGCTGCTCCGCCTGTGATCAGGCACAGGGTTGTGATCAGCACCAGTTTTGTGTAAACTGAGAATTTCCGGAAGGAACGAACGGTTGCCAGTTCCTGCCATACAAAAAAGCCTAAGCCACCCACTACGATCAGGCACATTATGGTGATCAGTACCACCGGATCGTTATTGACACATATCAGACTGCTGCCGGGCTCTATAGATCCAAAAAGATCAAAACCTGCATTGCAAAAAGCGGAAACTGCGTGGAAAACGCCCCAGATAAGGGATTGCCGGAAGCCGTAATCCGGCAGAAAATGCACCGTCAGGATCAGCGCGCCCACAGCCTGCACAGACAAACTTCCAAACAAGACCCATTTTTGCAATTGCACTGCGCCTTCCATTTCGTTCAGGCTCAGTGCCTGGGCAATGACCATCCGCTGGCGCAGGCTGACTTTTTTCCGAAACAAAAACACAATTAATGATGCGGCAGACATAAATCCAAGGCCGCCGATCTCGATCATACATAAAATGACGGTCTGACCGAAACCGCTCCACTGTGTCCAGGTATCAAACATCACAAGACCGGTAACACAGGTAGCAGATGTGGCAGTAAACAAGGACTTTACTACGCCCACTGACTGTCCGTCCCGGGATGCGATAGGCAAACTAAGCAAAACCGTGCCCAGCAAAATAATACCTGCAAAAACCAGGGCAATGATCTGGGTGGGCTTTAATTTTACACGCCGCTTTCCCGATGAAGCCATAGGCAAATTCCTCCTTTACTGCCGTATTCTTACATTTATTATAACAATTCTTTTTTTGTTTGCAAGTATTTAGCCCCACACACCCAGATAACCGGCCACAATGCCCGCCACCGCAGACAGGCAGATGATCAGGATGGGATGTACTTTCTTGAAGGCAAGTACCGTCATTATTGCAAAAATGCTCACTGACACAAAAAAGGAAATCTGAGAAAAAACTGCCAGGCTAATTCCAGTGGAGAAAAGAACCGTTTTACCAATGGACAGCACAGTGCTGGCAATCAAGCCTACCACTGCCGGTTTCAGTCCGCTCATACAGCCTTTGACTACCCGGCTTTGCCGAAATCTGTCATAGCATTTTGCCACCAGTAAAATAATAATAAAACTTGGCAGCACCACGCCCAGAGTGGCACAAAACGAGCCGAAAACAGCCATAGCCGCGCTGCCGTTTTGACCGCCTACCACAGAGCCCACATAGGTTGCCATATTCACTGCAAACGGTCCGGGGGTGGATTCGCTGACGGCTACAAAGTCAATCAGCGCCTCACTGGCAATAATATCTCCCCAGCGCAATGCCACCTGCTCCTGGATCATCGGGAGCATTGCGTAGCCACCGCCAAAAGTCACCGCACCGATCATAAAGAAGGTCAAAAATAATTCCAGATAGATCATTTCTTTTCCCTCCTTTGCAGATACAGACTGCTAAGCAGACCGAAAACACCGCAGCCAAGGATCACAAAGATCACATTGATGGGCGTAAAGGCAGTCAGAATAAATGCTCCTCCCATCGCAATATAAGATACCCAGCCCTTGGGGCTTTTTTTATACATTGTCCACAGGGATTTGCAAAGCAATGCCAGCACACCCGCCCGAATTCCCTGGAAGGCATACTGGACCGCCCGAAGGGTCTGAAACTGCTTCAGTACAAAAGACAGCAGTAAAATAATCAGAAAACTGGGCAGCACCACACCCAGTGTTGCCACAATAGAGCCCAGAATTCCCCCTGCCCGGTAGCCAACGAAAGTGGCTGCATTGATGGCAATAGGGCCCGGTGTAGATTCAGCAATGGCAATCACTTCCAAAATATCATCATCCGTGACCCAATTGTTTTTTTCCGCTGCCTCCTTCTGGATCAGGGGAATCATCGCAATCCCCCCGCCAAAGGTAAAGGCACCAATTCGGAAAAAAGATGCAAATACTTTGCACAATTCCTTAAACGATGCTTTCATAAAACGGTTTCCTTTCGAACAAAATCATTATTATATAGAATAGAGGATAATTTTAAAAAAATCAATACCTACAAATTTCTGTTTATCGAATAGATTCGTAGGGGACGCCGCCCTCGGCGTCCCATCAGGAAATCCGTCCTCGATGGGCGGATTTCCTGCAGTTTTCCAATATTTCTGTATTTTTTGGGTATCG
>JAZNDD010000026.1:0-4017 GCA_045587865.1 Faecousia sp. | reverse complement strand
GGGGCTGTCACCGCAGGTGACTGGGGGAGTGTACTTCTTAAGATAGGACAACCCCTCCGCCCAGTGTGCGCACTGGGCACCTCCCCTATGAGGGGAGGCAAGTGGCGAGGCGGTACAACAGACCGTCAAACAGAAATTTGATGGTGCGGTAAAGGCGGGAGTAGAACCCCCGCCCTACATTAAAATCCGTCCGCGTCAGCGGACACAATCATTCTGCATTCTGCATTTTGCATTTTATCGGGCATTTGCCCGATAAACAGATATTTGCCTGGAATGCCCTGCAAGAATATCTTGACAAATCCTGTTTGGTTTTGGATAATAGGAGTGTTTTTGGGGAAAAGGAAGTGACAGTTACGAACCATTTGCTTTTACACCGGGGCGTTGGCAATTTTGTGAAGAAAAATGCGGTGATGGTCATTGCTATGATTGCTGCTATCGTCACCTGCTTTTTTGTGCCGCCGGATAAAACTTATCTGGATTATTTTGATTTTAAGACACTCACCTGTTTATTCTGCGTACTGGCGGTGGTCTGCGCCCTGAAAAATATCAACTTCTTTTATATTCTGGCAAAAAAACTGATCCAGGTATTTTGCAATGCCCGCCGTTGTATACTGGCATTGGTGTACATCACCTTTATTGGCTCTATGCTCATTGCCAACGATATGGCACTGCTGACTTTTCTGCCGCTGGGTACTTATGTGATGGTCACCACAGGCAAGAAAAAGTATATGGCCTTTACCTTTATTATGCAAAACATCGCCGCAAACTTAGGCGGTATGCTCACTCCCTTCGGCAATCCCCAAAATCTGTATCTTTACACCCGGTTTGAAATTCCCGCCGGAGAATTTATGGGCATTATGGCAGCCCCCTTTGTTCTGGCGATTGGTCTGATTACCCTGTGCTGCATTCTTTTTGTAAAGCCGGAGCCCTTTGAACTGAAAAGCGAAAAGATTCGCCTGCCTGTGGGACGTTCTATCGCCTATCTGCTTCTGTTTGCCCTCTCCATTGCTATCGTTTTTCGGGGCATTCCCTATGGGGTAGGTCTTGCGGTTATTCCCATTGTTTTACTGTTTACGGATCGGAAAGCGCTGAAAATGGTAGACTATCCCCTTCTGTTTACCTTTGTGTTTTTCTTCGTATTTTCCGGAAATATGGCGCGGATCGAAGGGGTCCGCCGGCTGTTTTCTTTCCTTTTGGAGAAAAACACATTGCTTTTCTCTGTGCTGTCCTGTCAGGTCATCAGCAACGTGCCTTCTGCAATTTTACTTTCCCAATTTACAGATAACTACAAGCACCTTTTGCTGGGCGTAAACATTGGCGGTGTGGGCACTTTGATCGCATCCCTTGCCAGCCTGATCACCTACCGGGAATACAGCAAGCAAAGCGGTGGCAAAACCGGCTCTTATATTTTGCTGTTTACCGTCTTCAACTTTGCCTTTCTGATCATAATGGCAGTATTTAGTCTGCTGTTCCAATAATATTGCTCCTGCAACAACTATTGACAAAAAAACCATATTTTTTTATAATTACTGTATATTGCTTTTTGGGAGGTCGATGATACTATGGACTACGCTTCCAGTTGGGATTTTACTATGGCAAACTACGGTGAAGTTTGGGCATTTTTGGCACAACTCGGTTTGCTTTTTCTGTTTTTGCTGCTAGGTAATATCCTCCGGCGCACCATTCCGTTATTTCGTAAATGTTTGATTCCCTCTGCTCTTTTGGGCGGTGCTTTAATGCTTGTAATCAATATCATTTTGAAGCAATTCCATATTTCTATGATCAACAACCGCACGATGCAAGTCATTACCTATCACTGTCTGGCCATTGGTTTTGCCGCAATGTCCTTAAAGACAGAAAAAAGCACACACAAGACCAGCAAAGCCCAAGTCCTGGAATTTGGCGCTTTGCAAGGCGGCACTTATATGCTGCAGGCCTTTGTGGGTCTGGGCATCACCATCGCGCTTTTCTTCCTGACCCGCTACGGCGACAAAGTAGTTTCCTATGTTTGCGGTCTGATCCTGCCCTTGGCATACGGTCAAGGCCCCGGCAACGCACTGACCTGGGACATTAACTTCACCAATACAGAAGCGGCAAAGTTTGCAGGCGGCGGCAGTTTCGGTCTGTCCCTTGCATCCCTGGGTTTTGTGGTGGCTTCCGTATTTGGCGTTCTGTACATTAACATTTGCAAAAAGCGGGGCAGTCTGCAAGTCCGCCAAGGCGAAAGCGTGGTTGACAAATCTGATTTTGTTGGGGAAAATGAGATCCCCGACAATGAGTCTGTGGACAAATTTACACTGCAGACCGGTTTTGTGGCACTGGCCTATGCCCTTTCCTTTGGCTTTATGTTCCTGCTGGGCAAACTCTCCAACTTCACAAACAGCATCGCCTGGGGTTTTAACTTCCTATGGGCATCTCTGTTTGCAATGCTGATCAAATTTGTGGTCAAGCGTCTGCGCCGGTACAAACTGATGCACCGGGCTTACATCAACAACTATCAGATGGACCGGATTTCCGGTCTGTCCTTTGACCTGATGATCGTCGCCGGCGTATCTGCCATTGAGATCAACGACATTAAAAACTACATTCTGCCCATTGTGATCCTCAGTTTGGTGGGCACGATCATTACTTACATTTACCTGCGCAAAGTCACAAAAGCGTGTTTTAAGGGCTTTGAACACGAGATGTTCCTGATGTCCTTCGGCACACTCACCGGCACCGCTTCCAACGGTATGATCCTTATGAAAGAGGTTGACCCTGGTCTGCGGACGCCCACCTCCAGCCTTTATATTTTGTCTAACTTCCCTGCAATGGTTATGATTGCTCCCCTGCTGTTTTTGCTAAGTTTTGCAGCCAAGACCGCAACCAATGCCATCATCGCCTGCGGAATATTCTTTGTGCTGTGGGCGGTATACACCGTATTCTTGTTCCGCAGAAGAATTTTCAAAAAGAAGTACGCAGATAAGCCCGTTGTGACTTGGGAAGATACGGAGAAATAACAAAAAATCCTGGAATGCAACATTCCAGGATTTTTATTTTCCTTTTATTCTGCGCTATCAGCCCGAGAAATTTTGTCCTTCAGATAGCCGCGGATCTTTGTGTCTTCCTTGCGAACGGCTTTGAGGAAGTTGCTGAAATTTCTCTCCACCAACACAACCGATGCAAACAGGGAAAACAGGAAAAGAACCAGATTGGTTTCTTTCATTGCAATATATGTCACAAAGGCTACCGCTGCAGAAAAGGGAACAATAAAACTATGGTTTACAATCAGCAGCAGGGCAACACAGCCTACTAACATATAGCAAAACAGGATCGGGTCATAGGCCAGCAGAACACCGCCAAAACTGGCAAGGCCTTTTCCGCCCTTAAAATCCAGATATACAGAAAAGCAATGTCCCAGCATCGCAGCAAAGCCGGATGCCATCGGCAGCCATTCATATTCCGGAGCAATCCACACCGCCAGTTTGAAGGATATGAAACTTTTGAAAATATCAAACAACATTACCGCAATGCCGAATTTCAGACCGAAAACCACCATCGTATTGGTTGCGCCCAGATTTTGCGTGCCCTGCTCCTGCAAATTTTGATGCTTTAACCTGGCTACCAATGCAGAGGGGCTGAAGGAACCCAGGAAATAGCCAAACAAGATGCAGATGCCTATTTTTATCATAGCAAATCCGTCCTTTCTGTGCCGCAACACTTATTATCTTTTATAATAGCATTTTCGCACATCTAAAGTCAAGGCGTCTTTTCACCTTTATTCTCCATAATGATAGCATATAGTTATTAAAATTTTGTTTCAATTTTGTGTCTTATGTCGAAAATTCCCTGCGTCTTGTTTTCAAGTTTCTATTTGACGAACAGTCGGTTCTATGCTGAAACTACCGACTACACTGTCATTGCGAGGAGCGAAGCGACGTGGCAATCTCCTGGTAGAATGTTGGATGCCGTAGAATATTCAAAGTATGGCACATTTGGGTTGATACTTCTGTTTTACGTGCAAATTAAGTTGATAGA
>JAZNDD010000025.1:0-4494 GCA_045587865.1 Faecousia sp. | reverse complement strand
ATCGTGCATTGGAATAACGGCTGCAGAATCACAGTAGGCAAAACTTCCCACGCCCATAATCTAAATACAATTACACGGGAAGATGCCCTCCACGAAGAAATAGAAATCAAATATTTCTATGAGGGCACGGCTACTTTGCTGATAGAATCCCAAACGGTCAAAGTGAAAGCCGGAGATATCGTGGTGATCAACCCCTATGAATTCCACGCAACGGCAAATACCAGTGAGAACGAGGGAAAATATCATCTTTATATGATCCCATTGGATTATTTTTCCGGTATTCCGGAACTGGATCTGGACAAGCAATTCATGCTTGAGAAAAAACGCTTTCAGACCCATTACTCCGGTGATTTGGAAATGTGTGCATTCCTGGAAAAAGCGGCACAGGAAGTACTGCAGCAGCAGCCCGGCTGCGAAGTAATGATCAAGGGGCTGCTGATAGGATTCTTCGCCCTTTTAGGGCGCAAAGGCATTATAGAAACTGAAAACGCCTGCTCTCAAAAGAAAATGCTGCGGTTATATTCCGTGATCAAGCCGGCTCTGCATTGTATAAAAAACGAGTATCACCGCACTTTGTCTGTGGATGAAATGGCAGAACTCTGCAAGGTGAGCAAGCATTATTTTTGCCGTTTGTTCAAGGCGGTGACAGGAAAAGGTCCTATGGAATATTTGCGAGATTTCCGGCTGAGAATGGCAAATGCACTCCTGACCGGCACCTCCAAAAGTATTACAGAAATTTCGGAACTTTGCGGCTTTGAGAATCCAAATTACTTCTCCCGTTGCTATAAAAAGCATTATGGTATATCTCCCAGCCGCAACCGGGCAAACGATCTATAAGGAGGAAGCATAAGTGATCAAATATCGCATAGGCATCATTGGTGGGGAAAATTCTCACGCAGACAATTTTGCCGAACGGATCAACCTGCCGGATGAACAGGGAATTTTCCGCTATCCGGATTGCCGGATCACAATGGTCAGCGGCCATTACCCGGAGGCTAATCGGACACTGGCAGAAAAATTTGGGATCGATCAGGTTGTTGACGATCCGAAAGAAATGCTGGGAAAGGTCGATGCTGTTCTGATCACTGCCCGGGATGGCAAATATCACCTAGAATTTGCAAAACCTTTTCTGGAAGCAGGCATTCCCCTGTTTGTAGACAAACCCTTTACTGCAGATCCTGCCCAAGCAGAAGAACTGATTTCTTTGGCAAAGGAAAAAGGTGTTCCCCTTTGCGGTGGTTCTTCTGTTAAATATTCCGATGAACTTTTGGAACTCAAGGATTTTATAAGAACAACCGATAAAGAGATTATGGGCGGTTCCCTGTCTGCTCCGGTGCAGATCAACAGCGAACATAGTGGATTTTATTTCTACGCATCCCATCTTGTAGAAATGACTATGGAGCTTTTCGGCTATAACCCCCAAAGCGTTACAGCAGTCAAGCACGGTAACAGCGTTTGCTGTATGGTTCATTACGACAATTTCAGTGTTTCCAATCATTTCAAGGAAAAATCCAAGCCTTATACCGCAGCCGTTTATGCCAGTGGTATCGTAGAATACCGCCAGTTGGATATTTCCAATATTGAAGATGGTCAATGTGCGGAAGTTGTGGAAATACTTAGAACCGGAAAAATGCGATACCCCTATCAGCAACTGATTGCACCGGTTTACATTATGGCCGCAATTATCAAGTCCTACGAAACCGGTTTGACTGTAAATTTATAAAATATCAGGGTGTGCGACGCACACCCTGATTGTTATTTTTATTCATCAACTCCCAGTAGTTTCAAGGCATTTCCACGGCAGACCTTATAATAGGCTTCCTCAGAAATTTTTCCTGTTTCCACTGCTTCATCCAGGAATTTATTGAACGCCACATTGGTAGGCTTTGCAAAGTTTGCAATGTCAGTGCCAAACAAAAGGCGATCCTGGAATCTTTCAATCATTTAATATCCAAATTCCGGGTCCCCCATAAAGGCATTCCCGCCGCTACCGGCAGACATATCTCCGTAGAGATTGGGATACTTTTCCATCAGTTCGATCACTCTGCCGCCCGGTGTCACCGGACCTCGGGGATAGCCACCCCAGTTTTCTTCCGTCACATCACCACTGATGAAAGACCAGAATCGCTGGGAATGACCCAGAAATTTAAGATTCGGAAAATCCTGCAACGCCTTTTCCAGACGGGGTAATCCGAAATCGTCCACAACTCCGTAACTTTTTCCCTTGATTCCAATATGGAATGTAAGAGGCAAACCGCACTTTTCACAAGCAGAAAAAAGATTATACATATAAGGATCATCAAAATGCAGGCTTGCTGTCACTTCTCCCACGCCCTTTGCGCCCAATCTTTTATAATGCTCCAGAAGAGGTGTCAGGTCAAAGTCCGGCATATTCTTCCCCTGTCTGGGATCAATATTGCAGAACCAGATATAGGTATCCGGGTGTTCCTTTGCCAAAAGATACATTTCCTCGTTGGTAACGATCCGGGAAACACCTTCCGGAGAACACAAGGTCATCAGTACGCCCTTCTCAATCCCCATATCATCATAGATTGCCCGTAGTTCTTCATATGTAGGGTATGCATTTAATCCATCTATCCGAACAGTCGGCTCGCTCAGCGAAGCAGAATGGACATGGATATCAATTTTCTTTACCATATTCACAATGGATCCTCCTGTTTAGCGTTTGCGGAAGGCAAGGTAACCTTCCAAAATCAGGGATGCTGCCACAGCATCCACAGTGTTTTTCCGTTTCTTACCGTGGTAATTATGTTCATTTAATATATTATGGGCCTCCACCGTAGTACGGCGCTCATCCCACAGCTTCACAGGCAAGCCGGTGGCTTCCTCTAATTTCCCCGCAAATTCCCGACAAAGCTCGGCACGCGGACCTTCTGTTCCGTTCATATTTTTGGGAAGTCCTACGGCGATTTCTCCAATGTCATTTTCTTTTACGATCCGGCACACTTCCTCTAAGGTCTTGTCCATTCTCCGGCTGTGGATCACCGTGGTCGTGCCCACGATCGAACAAAGCAGATCGGAGATCGCCACGCCGGTGCGGGCATCCCCATAATCAATTCCCATAATTCGCATTGGTTTTTCTCACTTTCTTGCGGTTTGTTTCATTATACAACATTTTTCAGGAAAAATATAGGTCAATTTCGCGAAAAAAGTTGTTGACTTTGATCCCCCCCTGTGTTAGAATGTATCTACCTGTGAAAAGAGGGCTTTTTTTGTGCGCCTTTTTTCAGCCTCGGAGTGGGTATTTGTAGTTGCCCGCTTTCTAAATTTTCTCTAGCCGGGGTGATACAGGGAGGCAATATTAAGGAGGTGCCGTTATGCGCGTTAAAGTCACTTTGAGATGTTCTGAGTGCAAGCAGAGAAACTACAACACAATGAAAGAAAAGAAGAACAACCCCGACCGTCTGGAAATGAAGAAGTATTGCAGATTCTGCAGAAAGCATACTGTTCATAACGAGACGAAGTAAGGAGGTACACTATGGCAGAAGGTAAGAAGGAAGTTTGGTTCAAGCGTGCCGGTCGTGGCATCGCCAGATACTTCCGCGAACTTCGCAGCGAACTGAAAAAGGTCGTTTGGCCTACTCCCCAGCAGGTGCTGAAGAACACCCTGATCGTCATTGCGTGCGTTCTCGTGGTTGGCGTTTTCATTTGGCTGTTCGATTTCATCGCCCGTGAAGGCATTATGGCTCTGATTGATGCCGTCCGGGGTGAAGGTATTTGACTATGGCAGAGGCTGCAAAATGGTATGTGGTCCATACCTATTCCGCTTATGAAAATACTGTAAAGGCCACCATCGAAAAAACGATCCAGAGCCGTAACCTGCAGGATCAGATCCTGGCGATCAACATTCCTATGGAGACCGTCACTGAGATCACCGATTCCGGCGTCAGCAAGACTTACGACCGTAAACTCTATCCCGGTTATGTGTTTGTAAAGATGGTTTACAGTGATGACACTTGGCACGTTATCCGCAATATCCGTGGCGTTTCCGGCTTTGTCGGTACATCCGGCAGCGAGCCCATTCCCCTGACGGAAGAGGAAGTTTATCAGATGGGTGTCGAAAAGCGCGAGATCGTTGTCAACTACACCGTTGGTGACACAGTGTGCATTCTCGACGGCCCTCTCAGTTCCTTCACCGGTGTTGTAGAGGAATTGGACGCCGATCAAAATCGGGTCAGCGTAGTTGTTTCTATGTTTGGCCGTGAGACTCCTGTTGAGTTTGAACTCGATCAGGTAGAACTCGTATCCCAATAAACGCATCGGACCGGACTTCCGGTCGGAACGTGGAAGTCGGAGGCCAAGCGGTCTTAGGAAGACAACCAACCCAGACAACTCCTTGGCTCACAGAACGACATGGCTACGATCCGACTTGTTTCTATGTTTGGCCGTGAGACTCCTGTTGAGTTTGAACTCGATCAGGTAGAACTCGTATCCCAATAAACGCATCGGACCGGACTTCCGGTCGGAACGTGG
>JAZNDD010000024.1:0-4736 GCA_045587865.1 Faecousia sp. | reverse complement strand
CCTATGCAGATTACCTGTACTGCATTCTCAAGTCCATGATCGATGCCGGTCACAAGAACATTTATCTCGTTCCCCATCATCAGACAGAAGGCGCGGGCTTAATGCCTATGACCATTGCCTGCCACAAGGCAGCCAAAAAGGTCACAATGGAATATATGGAGAAAAAGCTGGGACCCGGCTGGTGGGGCAGTGACGATTACGCTACCTACTATGAGAATATGGGCAGCCAGGACGATCCTTTCTCCTATATTAAGGTCGTTCCGCTGATCGGTGCAGATGCCCAGATCAAATGCGGTGGTTTTGACCACGCAGGCAAATGGGAAACCTCCCTGCTTATGGGAACTTATCCGGAACTGGTGGATCTTTCCCGCTGTGCGCGCAACACGGAATGGTTTGCACAAAGCGCCAGGGAAGCCTCTGCGGAAACCGGTAAGCATATGGTTGCCTGCACCCTTGAATGGCTGCGGGAAGCAATCGTCTAATAAGAAAAAAATTAAGGTGTGTTCGGTTGAACACACCTTAATTTATTTCATTTGGTCTGCGATTTCTCTTGCTTTTAGTGCAATTTCTGTTAAATAGAAGCTTTCCGCCGGAGTAACACCCACATTTTCGCCGGCGATCCTGCGCAAAAACAGGCTAAAAATATTATCCGCTGGCAACATAGGAATTTCCTCCACTCCATTTTTCCCTATCTTTGTTACAATACCGCCTTTTTGTTCTACAATTCCCTCTGTGCCCACCACACGAACCCGGTCATCATCGTGAGTAGGTGCCGTCAGCGGGCGGTAGTAATCGGCATTGATCGATGCCAGAATGTCCCCTTCCAGCTGAAACTGGCACAGGGCTGTCATTTCCAGATCTCCCCTGTGGAAATTCTGGCAATTACTGGTCAATGCGCTCATTTTCTCCACCTTTGCCCCGGTGAGCGCCCAGATCCAGTCGATGGCGTGAATGGCGACCCAGGGAATTATTCCGCCAAACTGTTCCCGGTTCTCATAGAATTCCGGGCGCGTGCCTAGCTTATAAGACTTTTGGGCATTGATCATCCGGATCGTTCCAATATCCCGTACTGCCTCTTTCACAGTCAGAAACCAGCCGGAATACCGGATGCCAAACATTCCGATCACCATCGCCTGTGACTGTTTCTGAGCCTTGCGGAGCATTTCTAATTGCTCCAGAGTGGTAGCCAAGGGCTTCTCGCAAAAAGCATGGACATTTTTCTCAAGACACTTGGCGGCGATCTCACCATTTAAATCAAACCGGGTATTGATCACCGCAATATCCACAAGTTCGATCAGCTTTCGATAATCCTTGTAGACAGGCGCTTCAATGCCTAATTTTTTTAACGCAGCTTGTGCCGCGACCATATCGTCCCCAGAATAACCGGGGGCAATGCCTACCACATTATGATTTGAAAATTCCCGCCTGGCATAGCCCCAGTGGCCGGAGTTGCCAATGATACAAATATTCACAGTTCCTCGTACCACCCTTCGTAGGTTGTCAGGTCAATCTTTGTGGGAGCACCGAACCGGTCTGTCATCTCCCACGGCAGTTTATTTTCCTGATAAGCCTGCTCTAATAGATCGTCCATTCCCGGCACGACCACCACATCGTCAATAATCCTTTTGTCTGTTACCGTAAGTACCGGTACTTTTTCCGTTACCGCATTGACCAGCTTCAGGTGGGCACGGGCGGTAGCTGGGGTGCAGGTGGGCGTTTTTAAGCCACGGACGATGTCGAAGCAGTAAGGCAGCTTGCTGTAATTATTGGTGCGGCCGTAAAGCTTTTCCCGTCCGTCGTGGAACACCACCTTTACAGCATCTTCGCTGGCTGCTTCCTTAAAGTACACATCTGCCTTTTCAAAGGAGAATTTCATAACAGGATTGATCCGTCTGCCACACACGTGGGTAGACAGCAGGTGAAGCTCATAATCCTTCGTAAAGGTGCGAATGATGGCAGTGTCGTAGGTCTCGATATCATTTGCCTTGGTCAGGATCGCTTCACTGGAGACTGGCTCTGCAGTAGAATCCATTGTCTTACCCCCAAGGAAGAACATCAGATTTAAATAATGGGCACAGGCATTCATTGCAATGCTGTCAAGCACCAGCCGACCGTTCCATTTTCTTTTTGCGCACCAGGAGCGAGCGTAATACTCGCTGGTTCTGGGCCAGCAGATCAGTGCGGACATACACAACGGCTTGCCCAGCTCCCCCTTTAAAACATCCTGCTTCAGGGCAAGGATTGAATCCATATAGCAAAGCTGGAAGCCGATATTTAAGTGCTTTTTATACTTCTTTGCCGCAGCTGCCATACGGTCAGACTGGGCAAGAGTGGCTGCGGTAGGCTTTTCGCAAAGTACATGGCTGCCGTTTTTCATTGCAAGGATACAATGCTCCTCGTGGAAAGGAATGGGGGTGCAGATAATGGCAAGATCCGCCTTGTGCTCTGCATAGAAATCCTCTAAGGCAGTATACACAGGAATGTTCTGTGCCAAAATTGCTTCCTTCATTGGGGAAGCGTTCAGATTATATTCCACAACACCGACGATCTCGATGCCGTAGGCTTGTGCATTATCCAGCGCATTTTTGCAGATCTTGGCGCCATAGCCGCCAACGCCCACTAAAACAATGGAAATTGTTTGCATATAACCCTCCTTTAATCGTCGTATTCTACATACATTGCAATGTCACTGTGCCAGCCGCCGGTATGGGCAGTGTAAACACCTTCGTACCAGTAAACCGGCATATTATCCTGGGCATAAACCGGCACAGTAGGACGCCAGATCTTCACATTCTTCTCACTGGGAATTCTGCGGATCACCTGCTCTAGCTGATAGCTCTCTCCCAGATCCGTTGACAGATAGCTTTCCAGTACCCGGTCCTTCCCGTCAAAACGGGCAATGTAGATCCGATTGGTGCAGGTGGGGGCAGGAACCCAGGGACACAGACCTGCTTCCCCTACGCCGTAGTAGTATGCCATCCCGCCCAGATAGGTATGGGCACCGTCAAAAACATCCGCCAGAAATTCTCCTGCGGGGCAGATTGGCTTGGATATATGCCACTTTCCGTCCCGGAAGGTGGCGCTGTGATAAGCAGGAAGTGTGGGGTCGGGCAGCTTTCCTTTTTCCACTGTAAAAGGGGCAAATCCCACCCGTAAGGGCATCGTTGCAGAGACTTCCAACAATCTTACTGTTGTTCCCTCCGGAGAAGAATACACAATATCCAGCTTTTGAAGGTCGATCACATTGCCTGCAAACAAATTCATATCCAGAGGTGTGCCGTCTGTCTGCAAAAGCTGACCGCCCGCATTAAAAATACCGGTGCGGATGGTATGATCCCCGGAGGATGTGGGATGGCCGTAAACTGCAAAGAAAAATTGTTCCTCTGCACCGTGAGGATTTCTCTCGTAAGGCTTCAGCACATCCAGCTTATGCATACTGAGATAGAACAGACCGCCACCATCGGAGATCAGGAAAGGCTTTGCCTCACTCCAGCTTTCTCCCTCGTCAGCAGAGTATGTAAAGCGCCAGGTGGTCCGATCCACCCGGGTAAAGAGCCAGATCTGCTTTTTTTCCGTGTTTTCAAATACCTGGGCATAGGCAGTCAAACCGCCGGTAGGGATTTCCTTTTCCGGACCAAAGGAGGAAATATCATAAGGCTTTTCGGTAATCCGGTATCTGACGCATCGGTCAGCAGTGTGACCGGTGTATGCCACCAAAATCCGTCCGCTGCTTAAAATACAGACAGAGGGTGCGTTGTGTTCGTCGGCATAGGTGCAGTTGAGCCTGCTCAGTCGGTAGTCGCGACTGGGGGTCTTACTACACTTGGTATCCAGTTCCTTGATATGAACCTCGCCCATATCTGTAATGTAAACGATATAAGTCTTGCCGTTATCGCCCACCACTGCCTTTTCATTGATCCACCAGTCGGTGTTCGCCCGCTTAATACGGACCTCTTTGCTTCTTTCAAAATCGATCATAGAACGCCGCTCCTTTTTCATTTTCTTTGACTATATCACAAGTACAATCTGCCGAAAACCGAAAAAGCGAAAAGGAAGGGTTGAATTTCGAAACAATTCTGCTATAATGAAAAAGGTGATATTATGCTCTACAACTTTAGTAAACCCGCTTACGAACTGCTTGGTGCATACCACGCCCATCGGAATCCTATGGCACTTTCCTGGGATAAAAACCGAAAGTACGCAGCCCTGTCCTACCGGATCAAGGGAAGCAGCACCTTCCATTGTGACGGAGTGGCTTTTCCCGTGGGGGACGGCGATATCCTGTATATTCCCGCCGGTGTGGATTACAGTCACAACAATTGCAGCGAGGAGCTTTATGTAATTCATTTACTTTGCCACAATGAGCCTGAAACATCCATTTGTCACATACACGGCACAAAAGAGCTGGAACAGGCTTTTTACCAGGTTGTCCGACTTTGGCAGACAAATGCATCCTACAATCGAACGATGGCTGCCCTCTATCAGCTATTTGAATTGCTGGAAAAGCAGACATCCAAGAAAAAAAGTATTCCGTCGGTCATTACACCCGGTGTTGAAATGCTTCAAAAGGAATTTCGAGACCCGACATTGACCGTCGCACGGCTAGCAGAATGCTGCTATATCAGCCAAGTGTATTTCCGCCGGCTTTACCGGCAGCATTTTGGTGTTTCTCCTGTGGTGGCTATACAGGATCTGCGGTTTGAATATGCAGCAGATCTTTTGCGCTCCGGATATTA
>JAZNDD010000023.1:0-10445 GCA_045587865.1 Faecousia sp. | reverse complement strand
GTTAACGCGGATGTTGTTAGAATAATTCTGATTGAAGTGGGTAGCCATCCACTCGGTAAAGTTGGCAACAGCCGCCTTTGCACCGCAGTAAGCGGCGGTATTGGTCAGGGGGTGGTAGCTGGACATAGAAGCGATGTTGATTACATTGCCGTGACCCTGCTTAGCCAGCAGCTCACCGAAGACCATAGTGGTCAGAACTGCGCCGGTCACATTCAGGTCGAAGACCCACTTGAAAGCGGCCATATCCAGGTTGAAGAAGTCCCGGTCAGGGGTAACGGTGGCCTGGGGCTTGTTGCCGCCGGCGCCGTTGATGAGAATGTCGATATGACCGAAGTGTGCGATCACTTCGTCACGGGCAGCCTCCAGGCTCTCCCGCTCCAGAACATTTGCCTTAACAGCAATGGCGTCACCGCCGTTTGCGTTGATTTCGTCAGCGATTTTCTGAGCACTCTCAACGAACAGGTCCAGCAGGGCAATCTTTACGCCCTTTTTAGCCATTTCTCTTGCCATTGTGCCGCAGATGATGCCGCCTGCGCCGGTGATCACGGCCACCTGGCCGCTAATGTCAAAACTGATATTGTACATTTTAATCTCCTCCTTAAATTACACTGTATATCCAAGATTTACCATTTCAATATTGCCGTTGGGGCAACGGTTGAAGCACATACCGCAGGCAACGCACGCCTCCTTACGGATGTGCATTGTATCGGTATCTGCAACTTCAGGGGCAAAGTCGGTGCAGATGGTTTTACACAACTGACAGCCTTCACCACAGCCACAATTTAAGCAGCGGGATGCTTCCTTGATGGCTTCTTCCTCTGTCAGGCATCTGCTGTATGCCTCAAAGTCAGCCTTGCGCTCCTCGGCACTCTTGCTGAGCTTAACGGGATTGATGTCCCGTTTCAGATAACCGGTGCGCTGACGGACTTTTTCTGCATTGACGGTCTTGACTGTGCCGATGGGAGCAATGGTAGCATCTTCCACACGGATGGCAGCATCCATAGCCGCTGCTGCATTCTTACCGGCAGAGATAGCAGAGATCACATTGCGGATCTTCTCACTGCTTGCCATTACATCACCGGCAGGCAGTTCGGTCACATACGCATTTTCCACAATCACCTGATCGCAGGCAAGGGTCATCTGGGCACCGTCCTTAGTAAAGGAAATCGTGCCGTCAGAAACCTCGTTGATAATCACCTTATCGAAGGTCACAATGCCCTCTTCCTTGGCCTGGGTCAGCATTTCTGCTTCACCACTGCGCTGGGTAAAGCCGGCGGGGTTGAGGATGGTCACATTCTTTGCGCCCAGACGGACTGCACAGCGGGCGGCATCCACAGCCGCAAAACCGCCGCCCAGAATAGCAACGCGCTCAGAAACTGCAACCTTTTCGCCGCAGTTGACCTGATACAGGAATGCTCTGGCATCCTGACCCTCCCACACGGAGTAGGCAGGCTTGTTTGCACCAACAGCTGCAAATACCTTCTCATAGCCCTGTGCCTTTAATTCGTCAGCATTGGAAACAGCCTTATTGAATACGAAGTCCACGCCGCAGGCCTTTAGATTTTCTACTTCCTCATCCAGCACAGCCTTGTGTCCCAGGTAGTTGGGAATGCCGTAGCGCAGAGCGCCGCCGGCGAAGGCTTCCTTCTCGAAAACAGTAACATTGTAGCCGCCCTTTACAAGCTCAGCCGCACAGCTCAAGCCGCAAGGACCTGCACCGATCACTGCGACCTTGTGTCCGTTGGGCGCAGCATTTGCCCAGGCAGGCTTCCAGCCCTGTGCCTTGCCGTATTCCAGCACAAAGCGCTTCAGTTCCCGGATCTTCACAGGGGCATCGATGCTGCCGCGGATACAGGCATCCTCACAGGGGTGTGTGCAAACCAGCGCGCACAGGCTCTGCAGGGCATTTTTGCCGGTGATCAGGTCATAAGCTTCCTTGTACTCGCCCTTGGCGATCTTCTGCACATATGCCTGCACCGGTACGTGGTGGGGGCAGCTGCTCTTACAGGGCGCAGACAGATTGGGCTCTTTGATCTTTGCATAGCCGGCATACAGGGTCACTTCGTTCGCTGTCTTGACCTCGTCCACCAGAATGCTTCTAAAGTCATCCAGAGACTTGTAGTTATGGGCCTGCATATAATCGTGCATACCCTGGATCATCGGACGGACGATATCGTAGCCGGAGATCAGGGTCTCAGCACACACGCCCACCAGGTTGCCACCGCACATCACCATTTCCACAGCGTCACGCCAGTTGGTAATGCCGCCGCAAGCCATAATGGGAGGCTCTTTGCCGCAGACTTTACGCATTTCGTATGTATCCCGCTGGGCAAGGGGCTTGAGCCAGGTAGAGCAGTAGCAGCTCATACTTACCTCGTCCTGCAGGTGATAAAATGCCTTTTCGGGGTTATCCAGATCGATGGGGGGAATGCCCATCCGGTTGCCTGTGCCGCCCACTGCATCTGCACCGGGTGCATACAGGCTCTTTGCCACCTGAGCGATCTTGCCGCCCTCGGGGGTGAGCTTTACGAACAGGGGAATGTTGATCGCCTTCTTCACCGCGGCTACGATTTCTGTGGCGACCTCTGCATTCTGGCCCATACTTGCGCCGGTCTGCTTGGAAGCAGTCTGGCTGCCGCCGGAAGTCAGTTCCAGGTTATAGGACATATTGGGGCAGCACATATTCAGTTCGATAATATCCGCACCGGCCTTCTCGAACTCCACCGCCATATTGACCCAGCCGGCAACGCCGTCATCACCTGCGTAGGTCATATTTGCCATCAGCTTCAGATCGTGCAGCAAGGGCTTTGCATCCCGGATCAGCTTCAGACCTTCTGCGAAGGTCAGGCGCTTTTCGGTGGTAAATGCTAAAGCATCCCGGTCCTTGAAAATACCATAGCGGGGCTTGCGGTTGATATAGGGGGCAGGATCGATGCTCAGCTTGATGCTGGCTGCTGCCCAACCGGTCCGCTCGATCTCCAGCAGCTGCCGGACATTTTTCGTAGTCGGTCCGGAAGCAACATAGAAGGGGTTTTTGAAGGTAACGCCGCCGATGGTAACCGGAATTTGAATATCAGGCAGAGTTTTTTTCATATATTATGCCTCCAGTTTATCGTTTTTAATGTGAGTTCCTTCCTTAGCGGATTTGTAGATCAGGTTGATGACCTTCAAAGTCTCCAGACCGTCCTTGCCACGCAGACCCACCTGGGCGTCTACGCCTGCCTTGCAGCACTCCACAAAGTGGTTGATCTCGCCGCAGTAACCCAGATTGTACTTTTCGTCAACCGCGGGGGTGGACCAGCCGGTGGTGATCTCAGCCTTTTCTACTGTGTAATCCAGGCCGGGGATGGAGAATACCTTCACAGGACCGGAGAAACTCAGATCCACGTGGACACAGCCTTCCTCACAGTAAATATCCAGCACATCTTCCATACCGCCAACGGTCACATAGTTGGCCTCCAGTGTGGCGTAGGTGCCGTCAGCAAACCGCAGGAATGCGCCTGCCCAGTCTTCGCCCTCCATTTTCTGGTGGACCATATTGTTCTCGCCGCCGCCGGAAGTCATAGCAGTCAGTTCGCTCCACTTGTTGTCCTTCATTGCCAGCATAAAACTAACAGGGTGGACACCCAGGTGGACCATACAACCGCCGCCGCAGTACTTGATGGACTGGGCAAACGGACTGTGGGAACCGCAGTGGCTTTCACGGGCGCGAACATAGAGGGGCTTGCCCACCTTGCCAGAGTCGATGATCTCCATTGCCTTGCGGAATGCAGGGGCAAACAGCCAGTCCTCAGCATAGTAGATATGCTTGCCCAGTTTATCGGCGGTGTCCACCATATCCTTTGCATCTTCAACGGTGGTAGCCAAGGGCTTCTCACAGATGATGTCGTGACCTGCATTCATAGCCTTGATAGCCACATCGTGGTGCAGGAAGTTGGGCATACAGATGTCAACCAGATCGCACTCGCACTGCTCAATTGCAGTGTTATAGTCATCGTAAGCGGTATAGCCGGTGAAACCGTAGCGGTTTGCCAGTGCCTCGATACGGCTCAAGTCCTTATCGCAGATACCAACGATCTGCACCTTGTCCAGCATACGGCTGTAGCCGTCGGAATGCAGATCGGCAGAAAATGCAGCGCCGATCAGCAGAACTCTCAACTTTTCCATTTGGGTTGTTCCTCCTTAGAAGTAACTATAATTGAATTTTTCTTTGTTAGACATATAATCGAAGGCCTTGTTAGCCTCTTCTACACAGATCTCAGACAGGCGCTCCAGCATCCGTTCGCCCTTTTCTGCAGTTGCCTTCGTAGGCTCGCCCCAAACACCGGTGGGTGTGGCGCGGAAGATGCTGCCATAGCTCAGGTAAGGACGGGGAACAGTGGGAACAAAGTCCTCTGCCTTATCCATATGAACTGTTTCCGGTGCGATTGCCAGCATCTTGGAGGTCTCGCCTTCACCGGCGTGCAACTCGGTGTTGGTTTCGGAAATCCCCTCGGCATACAGTCTTGCACCATAAGCAGTAATATCTGCCAGCGCAACCATCAGATCGGGATTATTCCGGGCATTCAGATCACGAAGCAGCGGAGTCATCATAAAGATGCCGCCATGGGCCTGCACGATCACAACCTTCTTAAAGCCCTGGGTTTTCAGACACATAATAATGTCGGTCATCATCTGATAGAAGGTGGTCGCTTCCATCCAGACAGACCCCTTCTTACCCATATGCTCCCGGCAAGTAGAAATAGGCAGTGCAGGAATTAAGTACGCACCCAGCTTATCTGCCACACGCTTGCCCAGCTCTGAGGCGATCGCCCAGTCGGTCATCATCGGCAGATGGGGTCCATGCTGCTCCAGGGATCCAACTGGAATAACCGCAATCTCCGGATCGATTTCTGCGATTTCGTATGCAGTCTTACGATACATAAGGCTCTTCCTTTCGATTACAGTTTGGAAGCGCTGTCAGCATCCAAATACAGGGTTGCGCTGGGATGGTTGCGCAGGATGCTTGCGGGGCAAGCGGTAGTCACTTCGCCGTAGATGGCATTGTGAACAGCGTCAGCCTTGCGGATGGTGGGAACTACGCAGATTGCCTGAGGAATGCTCATAATCAGAGACATGGTCATAGTCATTGCGTTCTTCGGCACTGCATCCAGGTTGGGGAAGCAGCCGTCGTTGACCTGCTGCTGACGGCAAACGTCGTCCAGTTCTACGATTTTGACCATCTTGGGGTCATTGAAATCTGCAACGGCAGGATCGTTAAATGCCAGGTGGCCGTTCTCACCGATGCCCAGGAAGATCAGGTCGATGGGGTACTTCTTCAGCAGTTCGGTGTAGCTTTCGCACTTTGCCTCTGCTTCGTCCTTAGCGCACAGCAGATAGTGCAGTTCCTTAAAGGGAACTTTATCAAAAATGGCTCTACGCAGGAAATTACCGAAGCCTGCAGGCTCGCTTGCATCGATGCCCACATACTCGTCCTGATGGAAACCACGAACCTTGGTCCAGTCGATATCCTGCTTCAGCAGATGCTCCAGCACATCATCCTGAGAAGGTGCAGCCGCAAACACCAGATTTGCTTCGCCCTTTTCGGCAATGATCGCATTGATACGCTTTGCAGCATCCTCTGCAGCAGCCTTGCCCATCTCACCCCGCTCGTCAAAAATACGAACGGACAGATTGACTACTTTCTTACCTTGTCTCTCCATAATGAATTCCTCCTGATAAGTAATTTTAGCGGTATTTTTCCATTCTGATTTTAGTATAAATCAAATTTGAACTTGTTTCCTTAAATCACTTGATAGTATTCGGAAATTTTCTTTGTTTTTTTGATATTACCCCACGAAAAACCGCCAAATTTTTCCACCTTGCTCCCAATTTTGTTTGTTCACAATGTTGTATCAACACTTTCTCTGGGGGGAAGTGTCAGCACAGGTGACGGATGAAGGGAAAGCTAATTAGAAATGCCACCACAGCCACCTTGTTCCTATGTTGACAGTATTTCTTTATAGTGCTATAATTTTCGCATCAATTATTGATGTTTTACAAAACTCTTTGCATTTTTAGCACTATACAAGAAAGGTTGGCTTGACTAGAATGAAACTGTTTACAAAACGCGCTCTCCTAATACTTCTTTCGGTATTTCTTCTGCTCTCTTCCGGTTGCAGTAAAACGGAAGACGCAGAGTCTGCACCAACTGCAATCAGCGCCACGAATGCTACTATTGAAACAACGATCTTGGAAGAAGTTGCCACAGACAGCACAATTGCAGGCCTTTTGCTGTCTGATTTTATCGGCACTTGGGCCGAAGCTGGTTACAGCGAAGAAAGCGGCGGTATATCTTTAGATGTTGTCATCAGCGATTCCCCTGAAATTTATATTTCCTGTATATCCGGAGGTGCCAACCGTATTGCAACAGCCCTGATTCCTATCGATAAAAATTCAATTGAAAACAATCAAATAGTCGGTTCTTTTGATAACGATGGTTGGGGAAACAGCGGTGATGTAATCCTTACTTTTTCGGAAAATGAAATTGTTTGTGAAGTATCCAATGTATTAAATTCAAGTGATTTTATCCCTATGTGGGGTATTCCTGAGGGAAAATTCTCCTTAACGAAAATAATCCATTCAGAAAATGCCTCCCCATCCGTCCCAGATATAGAAGAAACAAACTGTCCTCCCGAATCCCAAATTAAAAGCGATTTATTATACTTGAATGGGAACTGTTTTGAACTAAATCGTATTGATACTTATCTAGATATTAACAAAGTTGAGCTTCAATTCGTCCAAACAAATGGTCTTACCTATACTTTTACTTATCAAATTGAATTCAGCAACGAATTTTACAAAGTTGTTGCCATATATGAAATGTCCTATGTTAAAAATGGTGTCAATTGGATTTACAATAGTCATTTCCTAAAAAGCCATCAACGCTATGCAATCAAATCTCAAATTGATCCAACAAAAGTCACAACCGTATGTGAGCGCACATTTGACAACTATCAAATAGTTGATCAAAGTTACCGCATTGACGAAAATGGTGTATTTATCGATACAATTACTTTCCAGGGCACACTTATCTCCAAATATTGCACCGAATCGTATAATTGTACATACACATATCGTTTCGATCAAGGGCTCTGGTATGAAAACTGGAAAATCGAACCGCCAGTTATAGATTGGTCTGCAATTAAAGGTTCGTGGACATTTGAACACTACGACGAGTATATTAAACTAGATATTCATGATATCACACAAACAGACAGAACTCACATCAAAATAACATATTCTTACGCAACATCTCCTTGGTGCGATGACGGCCCCTGGAATGGTTATTTCAAAAATGGCGATGGCGGTGAATCACGAACAGAAACCAACCTTGTCTGCACACGAGAGATAGATCTATATGACGCTGATGATTGGGTTTATAACCATAATTATTCTCACCTGGATAGATATGCCTTTATTATACCTTTAGAAGTTGGTAGTTGGAAATCAAGTAGTGGTGCAAAGGGTTTCCATTTGTTCTTTGATATTAACCAAGGCTTCTGTATCCATGACTTTAAATACTTATATAAAGATTCAACATATACCGGAACTTCTTGGAATGGTCAAAGTGATTGGTATTCTGACGCATATACAACGACTGTATATTTTGAAAAAAAACTTTGATCGCTTTGCTGTTCAATCTGCAATCAACAAATTAAATGCGCTTATTTCTTAGGTATAAAAGTCAAACCCTCCGAGCGAACAACTCGGAGGGTTTTTCATATCTGTAAAGGACGGCACATAAGTCGTTTGTGCCATTTATTTCCGCCAGAACATGTAGAAAGATGGCGTTCTGTTTGCCGTATCCTCTGCCAGGGTTTCGGGAGTACACAGAGCGATCACACCGTTTTTCAGTTCCACTCTGCCCTTGCGGCCCTCTTCCTCGTACTTGCCTTCTTTGAAGGAGGGGTCTAACACCGCATAGGAAAAATCTCTGGCATCTATGGGCTCAAAAGTGCGGTAGGAATATCCCGGTAATCCTACCGGCATACGTAACGCATGCTTTTTTCTCCTTTAATTTATGTGTAAACCTTCCCGCTTTTTTGCCTTACGGAACAATATCACAAACATAATGCTATGTATAACCGCTGTGCCAAACCAGGACAAGGGATAGGAATAAAACAGGGACTCATATGTGCCAATTTGAGGGAATACGGTGACAAGCCACAAAATGCGCAAGCCACAGACACCAATAATCGACATAAGCATATTGACAAAGGATTCCCCGATTCCCCGGAGCGCACCGCTCATTATGTTTACCAGACCAAGCAGGCCGTAACTGTATCCGATAATCTGAAATTTCCGGATCGCCATTTCAAAAACTGCCGGATCCTTTGATGCATAGATACCAATTAAAAATTCATCGCAGAAGAAGGTAATGCAAGATTGAATGACCCACATTCCAAAGCAATAGACAGTGCAGATCCAAATCGTGCTTTTAATGCGATCAAATTTTCTTGCACCAAAATTTTGACTGGTAGAAACAACTGCCGCTTGATACATACTGGTTTCCATCGAATTGTAAAAATCCGTAATGCTGGAGGTCGCTGCGCTGCCGGCACTGGCGGCTGAACCAAAACTGTTGATGCTGGATTGCACCAATGTGTTGGACAGGGAGTACACTGCACTTTGGATGCCAGAGGGCAAGCCGTATCGAATTATTTTCAAAAACGGTTGCTTGTGAATGCGGATTTTACTTAGGGAAATCCGAGTTTCATCTGCTTGCTTGCGGAGAACACGAAGTATCATAATTCCGTTATACACATTGGCAATCACCGTTGCCAGGGCGACACCGGCTGCCCTCATCTTCAACACACACACGAAGAAAAGATTCAGCACAATATTGATAACACCCGAAACCGACACAATATACAGTGACTGTTTTGTGTCACCCTTTGCTCTTAGAATTGCTGCGCCAAAGTTATAAACCAGGGTGGGAATGTAGCCAACGGAAACAATCCGCAGGTATGCAGAGGCTTCCCCCATAACATTTTCCGGCACATCCACCCAAAGCAAAAGTTTTTTTGTAAACACAAGGCAAATGACCGAAACAGTCAATCCAAAAAACACAGCGATTGCCAACGCCGTGTGGGTTACCTTCCCAATTTCCTTGTGGTCGTCAGCTCCGATTGCGTGGCCAAGAACAACGGTTGCACCTGCAGAAAAACCCAGAATAAAATTCAGGAAAAGATTGAACACAACCGAACAGGTGCCAACACCCGCCAAGGCTTCTTGTCCGGCATAACGGCTTACCACAATGATATCTGCAGCGCTGTAAAGTTGCTGCAAAAATGCAGTCATCATAAAATAGCCTGCAAACTTCAGGATTTTTCCCCACAGAGATCCGGAAGTCATACTCTGAACATCTGCATTACGCACCATTTTCCATCAGCCTCCCCCATTTTTTCCTCATTATATCGCTTTTTAAAAATATGTACATAGAAATTCATTCACAATATGGATTTTTCTAAACTGTTTTATGTATTTACCTTGTATTATAGATAGTATTTATGTTAGAATATTTATGCACTTTCTGTTGTTTGGAGGTAAATGTTATGTTTAAAAATAATGAAAATATTAAAATAGAAAATATCTATACGGGGACTTCAAAAAAGTCCGCGTCCATACTTTCCAGAAATTGCAATTCTCTCATTCTTCGCACCACAGGTTCTGTCCGTTATCTATTTCCGGATTTCACATTTGAAACCAATCCGGGTGATATTTATTTTTTGCCAAAAGGCGCTCAGTATAATTACATATCACTTTGCGATACCCCATGTAATTATATTTCAATCTGGTATACAGGCAATATTGACCTGCCAATGCCTTACATCCGTTCTATTGATGGGTTTCCCGATGCCAGCGAATTGAAAGGCAGTTTGGCTGATATGTGGAACTTCGGGGATCAGGCAGATCATTATCGGTGTTATTCAATACTTTACAATCTTCTGATGTATTTGACGAATACAGATAAAATTACATACGCAGACAAAAAGAAGATGGATATCATCGCTCCTGCTATCTCCTATTTAAAAAATCATATCTATGACAGTGATTTAAAAATAGAAACACTCATTCAATTCTGTGGCGTTTCCGGCACATATTTTTATAAAATTTTTCAGCAGAACTATTCTATGACTCCGCAAAAATATATTCTAAACAAACGACTTTCCCAAGCCAAGTCCATCATAGATAATGGGGATTTAAATTGCATTTCCGAGATTGCAACCCTCGTAGGATTTAATGATCCATTATATTTTAGCCGTGCTTTCAGAAAAAAATATGGTATTTCTCCTTCACATTACGCAAAGCAACTTTATATGTGAATTTGCCATAAGCAAAAATCGTTGCTGCCATCGGCAGCACTCCCATCGCAAGACCCCGTTCGGCGCTTGTCGGCGGGG
>JAZNDD010000022.1:0-18634 GCA_045587865.1 Faecousia sp. | reverse complement strand
AGCAATATAAGGTGAATATGATTTGGCATAATCACATATTTATCAACTGTAATCGCTTGCATATTCTTTCCGGAAAGGATATATTTCTGCACAATTGTTCCAATGCTTGTTAATCTGTTTTGTGGGACGCCGAGGGCGGCGTCCCCTACGATTTTGGATAACAAACACTTTTTATCTTTCGTGCAGATGGTGATAAAATATGCACCCGCACTGTTATAATCATATCCCAATAAGCGCGTTCTTTTTCGATTAAAAAATTCCATATATCAAGCCTCTTTGCGCAAGGGCGGGGCAATGCCCCGCCCCTACGATTATTTCAGCTTTTGCCATTGGGCAACCGCTAACTGGTCGCAGCGGTTATTTTTTGGATTATCGGCGTGGCCTTTGACCCAATGGTAATGCAGTTCGTGCTGCATCGTCAGGTTCAGAAGAATTTCCCAAAGGTCCGGGTTCAGGGCAGGCTTTTTATCGGACTTGATCCAGCCCTTTTTCCGCCAGCCCCAGGCCCAGCCTTTTTCCAGGGCATCGATCACATATTTACTGTCGGAATATAATTCAACAATACAAGGCTCTTTCAGCGCCCGCAGGCCTTCAATCACGGCAGTCAGCTCCATCCGGTTATTGGTGGTGTTTTTTTCACCGCCGGACAGTTCCTTTTCCACCCCATTAAATTCCAGAATGGCACCCCAGCCCCCCGGGCCGGGGTTACCGGAACAAGCGCCGTCCGTATATAAGGTTACCGTTTTCACGCCTGCTCCTGTTCTTCCGCTTCCACCCGCTCGATGGACACGATCTGATTACCCTCCTCGATGCGCATTACGATCACGCCCTGCACATCCCGCTTATATACATTGATGCTGGATGCAGGCACACGGATGATCACACCGCCGCTTTCGATCAGCATAACATCGTCCGTATCCTTCACCACACGGCAGCCGGCAACATTGCCGGTCTTTTCGGTGATGTTGTAGTTTTTCAGGCCCTTACCGCCACGGCTCTGGGCGACCTTTTCACCCTCCGGACCGGTACGCAGGTATTCATAAAGCTCGGTACGCTTGCCGTAGCCCTTTTCGGTGACAGTGAGCAGCGTTGTTCCCTCCTCTGCCTTTTCCGCACCGATCACAAAGTCCTCACCGGTTAACATAATACCGCGAACACCGGCCGCATCTCTGCCCATAGGACGCACATCGTTCTCGTTGAAGCAGATTGCCATACCCTGGGCGGTGGCAAGGATAATATTGTCGTTGCCGTTTGTACGCATCACATTGATCAGTTGATCGCCCTCGTCCAGAGTGATCGCCCGGATACCGGTCTTTCTTCTGGTATTGAGAGCAATGAAGGGAATGCGCTTGACCGTACCCTTCCGGGTGACCATCATCAAATACTCATCCTCGTGGAATTCTCTGGTCACCACCATTGCTGTTACATTCTCGCCCAGCTCCAGGGGCAGCACATTGACCATTGCTGTACCCCGGGCAGTTCTGCCAGCCTCCGGGATCTGATAGCCCTTCCGGTGGTGGACTCTGCCCATATCTGTAAAGAACAGAATATGGTCGTGGGTGGATGCCACATTCAGGCTCTTCACATAGTCCTCTTCCTTCAGGTTCTGGGCGTTGACACCTCTGCCGCCCCGGCTCTGGGTCCGGTAGGTGTCCACAGGCATCCGCTTGATGTAGCCCTGCTTGGAGATAGTAAAGGCGCAGGTTTCTTCCTCGATCAGATCCTCAATGTCGATCTCGTCCTCCACATCCTGGATCTCGGTCTTGCGCTCATCGCCAAACTTATCCCGGATCTCCACCAACTCATCCCGCAGAACGGCCTGCAATTTTGCAGGATCTTCCAGCAGGGAAATGAAGTAAGCGATTTTTTCCTGCAGTTCGTCAAATTCTGCCTGGAGTTTTTCCCGATCCAGTCCCTGCAGTGCCTTCAGGCGCATATCCAAAATTGCCTGCGCCTGCACGTCACTAAGACCGAAGCGCTCCATCAGTTTTTCTTTTGCATCGTCGTAAGCACTGCGGATGATCCGGATCACTTCATCGATGTTATCCTGCGCGATCAGCAGACCTTCCAGTAAGTGCGCCCGCTCTCTTGCTTTTTTCAGGTCATATTCTGTGCGGCGGGTGAGCACTTCCGTCTGGAACTGGAGATACTCGTCGATGATCTGCCGCAAAGACAGGATTTTCGGCTGCTTCTGATCGTCCACCAGGGCCAGCAGAATAATGCCGAAGGAGCTTTGCAGTTCGGTCTGCTTAAACAGGTTATTGAGCACAACCTGGGGATTTGCGTCCTTTTTCAGCTCGATGACGATCCGCATACCGTTGCGGTCGGTCTCGTCACGAAGATCGGAAATGCCTTCTAAGCGCTTGTCCTTGACCTGCTCGGCAATTTTCTTGATCAGTTGCCGCTTATTGACCTGATAAGGCAGTTCAGAAACAATGATCCGTACCCGGTCATTGCCAAATTCCTCAAATTCCGTTCTTGCCCGCACAACTACCTTGCCTCTGCCAGTGGCATAGGCAGCACGGATACCGGAGCGGCCCATAATAATGCCGCCGGTGGGGAAGTCCGGTCCGGAAATATGCTCCAAAAGATCAGGAAGGGTGGCTTCCGGATCGTCCAGCACACAAACGCAGGCGTTAATCACTTCCGTCAGGTTGTGGGGAGGAATGTTGGTAGCCATACCAACGGCAATACCGGATGAGCCGTTTACCAGCAGATTGGGGAAACGGCTGGGGAGAACTCTGGGTTCTTTCCGGCTCTCATCAAAGTTGGGATCCCAGTTGACCGTTTCCTTGTCAATATCCCGGAGCATCTGGTTAGAAAGCTTAGAAAGTCTTGCTTCCGTATAACGGTAGGCAGCCGCCGGGTCGCCGTCCACAGAACCGAAGTTACCGTGGCCGTCCACCAGCATATAGCGCATAGAGAAATCCTGGGCAAGGCGGACCATTGCATCGTAAACAGAGCTGTCGCCGTGGGGGTGATACTTACCCAGCACATCACCGACGCAGGTTGCAGACTTCTTAAAGGGCTTGTCGGAAGTCAGACCGCTTTCGTACATGGTATAGAGAATACGGCGGTGGACAGGCTTCAGGCCGTCCCGCACATCCGGCAGGGCTCTGCCGACGATGACACTCATTGCATATTCAATATAGGACTTTTCCATTTCGTCCACCAGGTGGCTCTCTACGATACACTGATCGGGAAACAGAATATCCTCCGGTTTATAATTACGGTTATGTTTTGCCAATTAAAGCACCTCCAAGTGCAATTTTCCTGTATTATGAGCAGCAACCAGTCATACCTTGTCCCCCTCACTGAGGGGGATGTCACCGCAGGTGACAGGGGGAGTGTACTACTTATGATGAGACACTCCCTCCGTCACGGCTTACGCCGTGCCACCTCCCTCAAAGAGGGAGGCAAGGGTCGGTGCTCAAATTATAAGATCAAATATCAATATTGATTGCGTATTTTGCGTTTCGTTCGATCCATTCCTTACGGGGCTCTACCTGCTCGCCCATCAGGATGGTAAAGATCTCGTCTGCCCGGCGAGCATCGTCCAGAGTGATCCGGCGCAGGGTGCGCTTTTCCGGATCCATTGTGGTCTCCCACAGCTCGTCCTTGTTCATTTCGCCAAGGCCCTTGAACCGGCTGATTTCCACCTTTGCACCGCTTTCCCCACGAAGCTCCGCGGAAACCTGATCTCTCTCTTCATCGGAGTATGCCACCCGCTCGGTCTTACCTCTTTTTAGCTTATACAGCGGGGGAACGGCAGAGTAAACAAAGCCGTTTTCGATCAGCGGTCGCATATACCGGAAGAAGAAGGTCAGCAGAAGGGTACGGATATGGGCGCCATCCACGTCCGCATCGGACATAATGATCACCTTATGGTAACGCAATCGTTCAATGTTGAAATCCTCGCCGATACCGCCGCCCAATGCCACGATCAGGGGATTTAGTTTGTCGTTTCCGTAGATTCGGTCCACTCTTGCCTTTTCCACGTTGAGCATCTTACCCCACATCGCAAGGATCGCCTGGAAGCGGGAGTCTCTGCCCTGGATGGCAGAGCCGGCAGCGGAGTCACCCTCCACGATATAGATTTCGCACAGGGCAGGATCTTTTTCGTTGCAGTCCTGGAGTTTGTCCGGCATAGAGGTGGACTCCAGACCGGTGCCGCGACGGATATTTTCTCTTGCCTTCCGGGCGGCTTCTCTTGCCCGGTTTGCCATCATTGCCTTTTCCAGAATGATCTTGGCAGTGGCAGGATGCTCCTCAAAATAAGTGGCAAGCTGATCGTTTACGATCTGATCCACCATAGTACGAATGTAGGCGTTACCCAGTTTTGCCTTGGTCTGACCTTCGAACTGGGCGTCTGTCAGCTTAACGGAGATAATGGCGGTAATACCTTCCCGGCAGTCTTCACCGGAAACCTTGTCGTCCCCTTTGATGATGCCGTTTTTCGTGCCGTAGTTATTGAGCACTCTTGTCAGGGCCGTCTTAAATCCGGTTTCGTGCATACCGCCTTCCGGGGTGCGCACATCGTTGGCAAAGGACTGCAGGGACTCGTTGTATCCATCGTTATACTGGATGGCGATTTCCGCAGAGGCGTCCCCTTTGGAACCGGACATATAAATAATATCCTGATGGATGGGAGTCTTGTGCCGGTTTGTGAAGGTAACAAATTCCCGGATACCGCCCTCGTAGCACATGGTCTCCGAAACGGGAGTGTCCTCCCGGTCATCGGTAATGGTAATAGACAGACCGGCATTCAGGAAAGCCTCCTCCCGCATACGCTCGTGGAGGGTTTCGTAACTGTAAACCAGTTCGTCGAACATTTCCGGATCGGGCTGGAAGGTGACCTCTGTTCCGGTTTTGTCGGTTTTTCCCACGATCTTCATTTCCTGGGTGATATGACCACGGGCAAATTTCATTTCGTAAATATTGCCGTTTTTGTGGACGCGGGCTGTCAGCCATTCACTCAGGGCGTTCACAACGGAAGCACCAACGCCGTGCAGACCGCCGGAGACCTTGTAACCGCCGCCGCCGAATTTACCGCCGGCGTGCAAAACGGTGAAAACCACCTCCAAAGCAGGCTTGCCGGTCTGGGGCTGGATATCTACAGGAATACCACGGCCGTCATCGGTGACAGTGATGGAATTGCCCGGATTAATGGTCACTGTAATGTGCTTACAGTAGCCTGCCAGCGCCTCATCGATGGAGTTGTCCACAATTTCGTACACCAGATGGTGCAGACCGGATGTGGATGTGGAACCGATATACATACCGGGGCGTTTGCGAACTGCCTCCAGACCTTCCAGAACCTGAATTTGTTCACCGCCGTATTCTTGCGTTACTTTCGTTTCTTCAGACATAAATACTTACTCCTGTCTTAGTTTTGCCTTGGCTCCCTCTCTGAGGGAGCTGTCAGCGTAGCTGACTGAGGGAGTGTCCTGCTTTTAACCGTAGCATCAATAACAGAACAAACCTCATAAAAATTTTTATCAATATCTATATTACAAAATCTTATTACTTTATAGCCGTTTCTTTCTAACTCTTTTGTTCTTATTTCATCTAATTTTTTCTGTTCTGGGTCATAATGCCCGCTACCGTCCAGTTCAACAATTAAACCGGCTTTTGCACAGAAAAAATCAACTATATAATTTTCTATTGGTTTTTGCCTCTGAAAGCGCGTTTCATAGGTTTTCAGAAAGCAATACCAAAGCTTTCTTTCCCAAGGGGTCATTTCTTTTCGAAGGTTTCTTGCTAATATTACATTTTTGTGATTATAATACATAGCTACCCCAATCAGGCAATGTATCGTATCTCGCCTCGTCCCCCTCGCTGAGGGGGATGTCACCGCAGGTGACAGGGGGAGTGTCCTATCTTAAGAAATACACTCCCACCGTCAAAAATCGGTTCCGAAGTGCCGATTTTTACCACCTCCCTCAAAGAGGGAGGCAAGGCGTTGTTTGATGCCTTTATTTCTTTATTTCAATGGTTTTGCCTAATTTGGTAAATCTGCCCGGTTCGCAGCAAGTGATGAACACCTGTCCTTCTGTGATCTGATTGAGCACAAAGTCCTGTCTGCCCGGATCTAATTCTGACAAAACATCGTCAAGAAGCAGCACCGGCTCTTCCCCTGTTTCCTTTTTCATCAGTTCCCGCTGGGCAAGTTTCAAACTGATGGCCGCAGTGCGGGTCTGTCCCTGAGAACCGAAGGCTTTTACAGATAACCCAGAAAGGGTCACATCAAAATCGTCCTTGTGGGGTCCTGTCAGACTTTGGCCGGACTCCAGCTCTGCCCGGTAGTGGCTTTGTAGATGCTCAAGTAACTGTTCATTTAGTTTTGAAACCGGTGCAAAGGGGTCCGTAATGGTAGATACCGTCTTATAATCCAGTAAAAATTCTTCTTTTCCGCCGGAAAAATGCTTGTGAAACTGTGCCGCTTCTCTGCCCAGTCCTTCATAAAACCGCGCCCGGTAGGAGATCAGCAGTGCTCCCACCTGACAAAGTCTTGCATTATACTCCGGCAAAATGTCCAGCAGTGCGGGATTTTCGTGCCGGTCCTTTAATATCCGGTTTTTCTGCTCCAAAATCCGGTTATATTCCAAAAGGGCCGCTTCATAATTAGGCCTTAGTTGACATAACGCAGTGTCCCCCAGCCTGCGGCGGGCGGATGCCCCGGTTTTGAGAACCATCAGATCTTCCGGACAAAACAGAACCGTTTGCAGTACCCCGGCGATCTCCGCCGCGGTTTTCTTTTTAACTCCGTTGCGGTAAAGTTGCCTGGGTCTGGCGGCGGGGAATAAAATCCACCGCAGGGTCTGGGTTCTCTCCTGGGAGAAAACTTCCCCTTCTATCTGAGCAAAATCTGCCCCCAATTTTACCAGTTCCCCGCTTTTCTGGGTGCGGAATGCTTTTCCCGAACCTAAGTAGGCGATGGCTTCCAGTAAATTGGTTTTTCCCTGGGCATTGTCCCCTACGATCAGGTTTACGCCCGGGTCAAATTCCAGATAAAGTTCCGGATAACTGCGAAAATTTTGCAGATCAATGTTTTTAAGATTCATTGCTGTAAATCAAATATTCTGCTCCCTGATAGGACACAGTATCCCCGGGATAAAGTTTCTTTCCACGCATTGTGCAGACCGCACCATTGACTTTCACATAGCCATTCTGAATGTCTGCCTTTGCCATACCGCCGGAGTCCACCGCGTTTGCATATTTCAGCGCCGCCTCCAGCTTAATAAATTCCGTGGCGATCACAACGGGAATTTTTTCCGGCTGTTTTCTTTTTACGACTACTTTCATATTGTTTTTCCTTTATACAAAAGTGCTTATCTTGTCCCCCTCTCTGAGGGGGATGTCACCGCAGGTGACAGGGGGAGTGTTCTATCTTAAGGAATACACTCCCTCCGTCACGGCTTGCGCCGTGCCACCTCCCTCAAAGAGGGAGGCAAGTTTACAGGCGCATTTCATCAATTGTTTTTAATCCGCACAGGCAGGACCATATAGGCAAAATCCTGCTTTTCGTCTGCGGGAGTCATCACAATGGGGCTTAAGCTGTTGGTCAGTTCCAGTACCACTTCTTCAGAAGGCACTGCCCGCAAGGCATCGGCAAGATAGCGCACATTAAATCCGATCTCCAGATCCTTGCCATCACCGGCAAGGCTGCAGCGGTCCTCTGCCGCACCGATGGTGGTGTTTGTTTTCATCAGCAGAACCTGATTGCTAAAGACGCACCGCACCGGGCTTTTATACTTTTCAGAAACAATCAGTCCCACACGCTCAATGGAAGAAGCCAGTTCATACACATTTGCCACCAGTTTTACAGGGCAATTGGTGGGAACCACTTTTCTCCAGTCCAAAAATTCACCTTCCAGAAGACGGCAGATAATGGTTGCTTCCCCGATCTGGTACAAAATGTGCTTTGCACCCAGGGTAAATGCCACATCCTCATCGCAGTCCGAGAGAATTTTTTCCACTTCCTTCAGTCCCTGTGCAGGCACCACAAAGGAAAGGGTCATACCGGTTTCCTCTTCTGTATGGAAAGTGCGTCTGGCAAGACGGAAACCGTCCACCGCAATGGCAGAAACGGTGCTGTTTTCCACCTCAAACTTAATACCTGTGTGGATGGGTCTGCCCTGATTTTCAGAAACGGCAAAGATCGTGCCGTTGATCAGTTCCTTCAGTGCTAACTGGGGCATACGGACAGATCTGCCACTGCCCACTTCCGGCAGTTCCGGATAATCTTCTGCAGGCTCTGCAGAAATGGTAAAGGATGCGTATCCTGCCCGGATGGAAACTTTATAGTTTTCATCCACCACAACCGTTACAGGTCCTTCCGGCAGACGGCGGATGATATCCCCAAAGAGTTTTGCGGGAATAATACATTCGCCTGTTTCCGTAACTTCTGCTTCAATCTGATAAATAATGGCTGTTTCCATATTGTAGCCGGTCAGGCTCAGGCCGTTTCCAGCCTTACACAAAATGCCTTCAATGGCAGACAGGGCACTTTTTTGTGCAACGGTTCTGCCGGTAATATTCAGTCCGGTTACAAGCATATTTTTTTCACAGGTAAAACGCATCGATAAAACCTCTTTTCTGAAATATAAATAAATATATATATAAATAGATATTTTAGGTAGTAGTAACAGCAGTAGTAGAAAAATATGTGGAAAAGTGCTTTTTGCCTTAGAAAAATCAGAACTTTTTATCCACAGGCAACTGGTGATAAAGAATAACTTTTCAACAGGCTGTGTGGAAAGAATTTTTTCGGAAAAGTTATCCACAAAAAGTTTTCCACTTTCCACAGTCCCCTGTGGAAAATTAAAGGCTGGAATTGATGTTTGCCTTAATGTCCCGGATGTGGTTGTTCAGGTCCGCATTTCCGGATTTTAAGGTGTTTTCCACTTTGTTGATGGAGTAAAGAACGGTAGAGTGATCTTTTCCCAGTTCTTTGCCGATTTCCGGAGTACTTAAGTTTGTCATTGTGCGGATCAGATACATTGCCACCTGACGGGCTTCTGCTGTGCCCTTGTTTTTCAAAGTGCCCCGCAGGATGGATTCATCGATGGAGTAGTACTTGCACACCTGACTGATGATCAGCGCCGGAGTGGGCAGGGCACTGCCTTCGCTCTTGAACATATCCGCAATGGCACGGGTCACATTCTCCAGGCTCAGTTCCATACTGTTCAGGTCCACATAGGCCCGGAGTTTTTTCACAGTTCCTTCAATTTGACGCACATTGTTTGTCACATTGTTTGCAATGTAATCACAAACTTCGTTGCTCAGATCCAGTGCCAGGGAAGTTGCCTTATTTTTAATGATGGCCATTCTGGTCTCGTAATCCGGGGGCTGAATGTCTGCCACCAGACCCCACTCAAAGCGGGTACGAAGACGGTCTTCCAAAGTGGGCATATCGCTGGGCTTCCGGTCAGAAGTCATTACGATCTGCTTGTGCTCTTCGTAGAGTTTATTGAAGGTATGGAAAAATTCCTCCTGGGTGGAGTTTTTACCGGCAATAAACTGAATGTCATCAATCAAAAACAGATCCGCTTCCCGGTATTTGTTGCGGAAAGACAGGTTGGTACCGGACTGGATGGCGTCAATCAGTTCGTTGGTAAATTCATCGCCTTTGATGTAGACAATCTTTGCCTCGGAATTTTTCTTCCGGATGCCGTTGGCAATGGCATACAGCAGGTGGGTCTTACCCACACCGGGAGGGCCGTAAATAAACAGAGGATTATAAACTTCCCCCGGATTGTTGGTTACAGCCACAGCCGCACCGTGGGCGAACCGGTTAGAAGGACCAACCACAAAACTTTCAAAGGAAAACTGGGGGTTAAAGTCCATAGAGTTCATATGTTTGCCCCGACTGCGGTAAGCAGAAAGATCCTGCTGACCGAAAACGATCAGTTTTGCATCGGAGTCGAAGATCTCCTTCAGGGCATCTTCAATGGGTTCTTTGTAGCGTTTTAAGATATTTTCCCGGCGGAAATCCGAGGGAGAATAGATAATCAGAGATTGTTCACTTAATTCTACCACCTCCGCATCGTCGAAACTGGCAGAGATTGTGATGGGATCCAGGCGGTCTTCCAGATAATTGAGGATCTTCGCCCAGACATATGCGGATGCATACATAAAAAAGTTCTCCTTTCTGAACAAAAAATCAATGAAAAGGCAGGTTTTACACGGCCTTGTGGATACTATTTCGTCACGATACATTTTATCACCTTTCTTATAAAAAAACAAGGTTTTTTTCCACAGATACAATATAAAATAAGAATTGACAATTGATAATGGACAATTGTCAATTATAAAGCACGTACGATAGTTGCCAGCAGCCACCGAAAACCCTGTCATCGCGAAGGTGCGCAAGCACCTGTGGCGATCTCCGGGGTGCGGATATACACAACGAAGGATTGTACCAAGCGTTTGCCACGGACCTGCGGTCTTCGCAATGACACAGGAATTTGAGAGCTAGCATAATGATTGTTAATTCTCAGTTATGAAAGGATTTTGGTTGAAAATTTAACAAAAAACCGCTATTATGGAAGAAACATAACAGAAAGGTTGGGCACAGATGTACTTACAGGAAGCGAAAGAAGAATATCTGCAAGCACTGAAGGTCGGTCAGCGGGAATATAAGCAGCACATCGCTGAGGGAAAAGATCCCTATCCTGCGGTGCTGGAAGCAATTCCCCATTACCGGGGGGATGAAAACACCCAGCGGGTGGGAACAATGGAAATCCCCATTGATCGGATCGTGGGTATTGTAACTTCCGGCAGAGTCACTGCCTTTAGTGCCGGTTTTATGCCTCTGCTGCCTCTGGATACGGAGTTTGGGACCAAATGGGTCAATCTGTGCGCCGCCCATCTTGGAAGCGGTATACGGGAGCCTGTGGTCTGCTACGAGTATTTGGGAAATTTCTACATTCAGGAAGGTAACAAGCGGGTCAGTGTGCTCAGGCACTTTGGTGCGGTGCGTATACCGGCCTCTGTGATCCGGGTGCTGCCCACCCCTTCGGAAGAACCCCGGATCCAGGCCTATTATGAATTTTTAGAGTTTTTCCGGGAAACAGGCCTGTATGATATCCGCTTTACAAATCCGGGAGAATATGCCCAGTTGCGTACCTTTTTGGGGAAAGCACCGGGGGAAAAGTGGACGGAAATGGAAAGCCGTACTTTTTCTTCCTATTTCCGGTATTTTAAGGATGCTTTCTTTGCAATGAAGGATACCTTCGGCTCCCTCCAGCCGGAAGAAGCCCTGCTTTTGTGGCTGCAGGTCTATTCCTATGCCCAACTGAAAAATATATCCTCCGGGGAACTGAAAAAGACATTGGCTTCTTTGCGGGAGGACCTTTTGACAATGGCACAGGAAACGCCGGTGGAGGTGCGGACAGAGCCGGTGGAAACAGAGCAAAAAGGCGGTATTTTAAGCCGGTTTTTAACCTCTGCGCCGGAAAAAGTGCAGGTGGCATTTGTCCATCCTCTGGACATAAAAACCAGCGGCTGGATTGCTGGTCACGAGGAAGGCAGACGCCATCTGGAGCAGAAACTGGGCAGCGCCGTCACCGTAAAAAGTTACTTCCACGCAGACACTCCGGAGCAGGCAGAAGCCCTTCTGGAACAGGCGGTGGCAGAGGGTGCAGATGTGGTGTTTACCACCACGCCCCCATTAAGTACGCCCACCTTCCGGATGGCGGTCAAGTACCCGAAAGTGCAGTTTCTTAACTGCTCGGTGGATGCCCCTTATTCCAGCATCCGCACCTATTACGGACGGATCTACGAGGCAAAATTCGTCACCGGCGCCATTGCCGGCGCAATGGCAAATGATGACCGGATCGGCTACATCGGCTCCAACCCTATTTTCGGTGTGCCAGCCTCCATCAATGCCTTCGCCCTGGGTGCCCAGATGACAAATCCCCGGGTAAAGATCAGCCTGCGCTGGTCCTGCCTGCCCGGTTCCCCCCAGGAAAGTTTCCAGAAGGAAGGTATCCGGGTGTTTTCCAACCGGGATGTGCCCACGCAGGAGCCAAAATACTTAAACTTCTGCACCTACGGAACTTACCAGTTAAACCAGCAGGATGAACTGGAACCTTTGGCATCTCCTGTGTGGGTGTGGGGAGAATTTTACGAAAAAGTGATCCGCTCCATTCTTGCAGGCACCTGGGAGAAGGACAAGCACTCCCCCAGAGCCCTGAATTATTGGTGGGGTATGGATAGTGGGGTGATCGATGTGGAACTGGCCAGGAGCCTGCCTGAGGGAGTCAGACAGATGGCAAATCTTTTGTGTCAGGCGTTGCGGGAAGGTACGTTGGATCCCTTCCACCGGCGGATCGTTTCCCAGGACGGCACTGTGAAAAACGACGGCACCCATTCTTTTACCCCATGGGAACTGCTGCATATGGACTGGCTTTGCGAAAATGTGGAAGGCAGTATTCCGGAATTTGAGCAGTTGGAACCCTTTGCCCAGCCCATCGTCCGGGCGCTGGGCATCTACAGAGATAAAATTCCTGCAGAACAGGAGGAAACCAAATGAAAATTCTGGCTGTTTCCGATGAGCCCAGTGCCGTATTGTGGGATTACTATAAAGAGGGCTGTCTGAAGGAATATGATCTGATTCTCTCCTGCGGGGATCTGAAAGCAGAATACCTTTCTTTTCTGGTGACGATGGCCAGATGTCCTGTGCTGTATGTCCACGGAAATCACGATACTTCCTATGATCGGAATCCCCCCCTGGGCTGCGATTGCATTGAAGATAAACTGGTGGAAGTCAACGGAGTGAGGATCCTGGGACTGGGCGGCAGTCGGAAATACGGCGGCGGCAAACACCAGTATTCCGAAAAGGAAATGCGCAAACGGATCCGAAAATTGCGCTTTGCCCTGTGGCGGGCAGGCGGAGTGGATGTGGTGGTGACCCACGCCCCAGTGGCAGGTCTTGGGGATGGAGAAGATCTGGCACACAAAGGATTTGAAGCATTCCGTCAGTTATTGGATAAATATCAGCCGGAATACTTGATCCACGGGCATATGCACCTTTGCTACGGGCAGGACAGAACCAGACAAAGACAGTACGGAAAAACAAAGGTAATCAACGCTGACGAGAAGATTGTACTGGATATTGAGAATAAAAACGTCCCGTTTTTTTCCCACCCTACGATTCGCTGGTATAACGGAAAACCAAAACTTCCTGATTAAAAAAAGCACGGGGAAACCCGTGCTTTTTTAATAGTTGACAGTTGCCGCAAAGATACGATAGATATTCGTAGGGGACGATGCCCCTACACACATCTTTTATTTTGCTCTTTGCATAAAAAAGCGCCCTGCAACTTATGTTGCAGAGCGTTTTTTGTTTGAATTACACCATTGCAGCGGTGATGATTGCCATTTTGTAGACCTCGTCGGCGTTGCAGCCGCGGCTCAGGTCGTTGATGGGTGCAGCCAGACCCTGCAGGATGGGACCGTAAGCCGCGAAGCCACCTAAGCGCTGTGCGATCTTGTAGCCAATGTTGCCAGCCTCGATGGTGGGGAAGATAAAGGTGTTGGCGTAGCCGGCAACCGGAGAGCCGGGGAACTTCAACTGACCCACTTCGGGAGCAACGGCTGCGTCAAACTGCATCTCGCCGTCGATCATCAGGTCGGGAGCCATTTCCTTGGCAACGATGGTTGCATCGTGGCTGAGTTTGACTGTGCCGCCCTTGCCGGAGCCGTTGGTGGAGAAACTGAGCATTGCCACCTTAGGATCGATGCCGAAGACTTTAGCGGTGTTGGCTGTTTCGATAGCAACTTCTGCCAGTTTCTGAGCAGCAGTCAGAGTCACATTGCCGTCCTTATCCACGGAATCTTCGTAACTAAGGTTAATAGCGCAGTCGCCCATAGCCAGTTTTTCTTCGCCCCGAACCATAATGAAGCAGGAGGACACCAGATGTGCGCCCTTCTTGGTCTTAACCAGTTGCAGAGCAGGACGGACAGTATCCGCGGTGGAGTATGTAGCGCCGCCCAGCAGGGAGTCCGCATAGCCCATCTTCACCAGCATTGTGCCAAAGTAATTACCCTTGGAAAGAGCAGCCTTGCAATCTTCAGCGGACATTTTACCCTTGCGCAGTTCCACCATCTTTTCTACCATTGCGTCCATACCGGCATAGGTAGCGGGATCGATAATCTCCACGCCTTCAATGTTGAAGCCGCCCTTTGCAGCATTTGCCTTTACTTCCTCCACATTGCCGATGAGGATGGGGGTCAGAAAACCGCCCTCGTTCAGGCGGGCAGTGGCCTCCAGAATTCTGGCATCGTGACCCTCGGTAAAGACGATCTTCCGGGGATTCTGCTTCAAAGTTTCAATCATAGCATTGAACATAATTTTTTCCTCCAATATTGGGCCTTGCCCATAATTTTACAAATAAATTATACATCACAATTTCCCACTTCGCAACCGCTTTTTTCAATTTTCAATTGACCAACGGGCGAATTTCTGCTATCTTATAATCAGGAAGGAGGTCCTGAATTATGAATATAGAAGCACTGGTCTGGTTTGGCGCAGCACTTATATTCCTGCTGGTAGAAGCAAATACTGTTGCTGTGGTATCTGCATGGTTTTGCATCGGTGCGCTGGGCGCAATGGTGGCAGCTCTTTGCGGCGCACAGCTGTGGCTCCAGATCACAATTTTCATTGTAGTTTCTGCCCTTTGTCTGGCAGCCTTCCGTCCGCTGGTGAAGAAGCATTTCAATGCCAAGGTGAAAAAAACCAATCTCGATGCGGTGATCGGCACTGTGGGAACCGTTCTGGAGCCTATCGACAACATTGAGGCAACCGGCAGAGTGAAACTGGGCGGTATGGAATGGACCGCCAGAAGCACCTCGGGCGCACCCATCGGTGCAGGAACGGTTGTAAAGGTGGACCGGATCGAGGGCGTAAAGGTATTTGTAAGCTTATCGGAACAAACAGCAAACGCAAAATAAGGAGGAAATTTTATGGAGTGGATCATTCCCGTAGGTATTGTAGCAATTATTTTTATTCTGATCGTCAGAAACATTTTCGTGGTCCAGCAGTCCCGGGCTTATGTGGTGGAACGGCTGGGTGCATTTCATAAGGTCCAAACCGTTGGTTTGCACCTGAAATTCCCCTTTATCGACCGGATCGCCCGGCGTGTGAGTCTGAAGGAACAGGTTTTGGACTATCCCCCTCAGCCGGTTATTACGAAAGACAATGTTACTATGCAAATCGACACTGTTGTGTACTTCCAGATCACAGACCCTAAGTTGTACACCTACGGCGTGGAACAGCCGATGGCGGCAATGGAAACGCTGACAGCCACGACCTTGCGTAACATCATCGGCGATCTGGAACTGGATCAAACCCTGACCAGCCGTGACATTATCAACACCAAAATGCGCGCTATCCTGGATGAAGCCACCGACCCCTGGGGCATCAAAGTCAACCGTGTGGAACTGAAGAACATTCTGCCGCCTCAGGATATCCAGAACTCAATGGAAAAGCAGATGAAGGCTGAGCGTGACCGCCGGCAGGCAATTTTGCAGGCAGAAGGTCAGAAGAAGTCTGCCATTTTGATTGCAGAAGGTGAGCGTGAGTCTGCAATACTCCGGGCAGATGCAGAAAAGCAGGCTGCCATTTTGAAGGCTGAGGCAGATAAACAAGCAGCCATTTTGAAGGCAGAAGGCGAAGCCCAGGCAATTTTGAAGGTCCAGCAGGCACTGGCTGACTCTCTGGGTATGCTCAACGAAAAAGCACCCACCGAGCAGGTCATTAAGTTTAAGTCTATCCAGGCAATGGAAAAGATTGCCGACGGAAAGGCAACCAAGATCATCATCCCCTCCGAAATGCAGGGTCTGGTGGGTCTTGCCAGCGGTCTTTCCGAAGCAGTGAAGGAAAAATAAGGGTAACGGACACCCCGGGAGGGGTGTCCGCTGCCACCAAAACATCAGATGGAAAGATACAAATATCCCGTGAAGAATTTTCAATTAAAAAGGGACTTCAAAGAAACCAGGATAAATGAAAACAATTTTGGGAGGTGGCTCGAGCCCTGAGCCACCTCCCTTAGTTTATCCAATTTCTGTTTGACGCACTGCTGACGCACACGCCAAGCCTTCTCCTTGAGGAGAAGGCTTTGGACTGTCCGTCAAACAGGCATTTGACGGTGTTGACAGGAATGTATATGCGCAATAAAATTTCAGGTTTCTTTACAGCTTCTTTTTAATCCAGCATTTTTTGGATCAGCCGGTACTGGGCAGCCGCACTTTCTTCCTGCAAGGGAAGCAGCACATTGTGCTTACCCAACCCTTCCAAAAAGCAGATGATGTGCAGGGCGGTTTCCTGGCAGTTTTCGCAGTGGAATATCCCTTCTGCCACGCCCAACTGCAGAAGTTCCATCAGGATCTCCACAGAATTTTTCGCCCGTTGTGCCAGCAGTGCTTTGCCCTCCGGACTTCCGGCGGCAAATTCTGCGGTGGCATTGTCGATGGATTGGGCAGGATCCAAAAGTTTTTTCATACGGCTTTTGATGAACCCGTAAAGAATGGTGTCTGGGGTCATTTTCCGGTTTTTTGCATTTTCCAGTGCGGCAAAGGCTAAGGCCTGTTCTTCCTGAATAATGGCGGCAAACACCTCTGCGGTGGAGGCGTAGTGACGGTACAGTCCACCCCTGGAAAGTTCTGCGCTGTTGCAGATATCCTGCATCGTCACAGCGGAAAAACCTTTTGTGGCAAACAGACCACGGGCGGCCTGCAAAATTTTCTGCCTGGATAAATCTCCCCGAATGCTCATACGCTCACCTCAAAGCCAGTATATCACTTGCTTTCCTACTTTTCAAGAAATTCCTTGGGAAGATTTTCCCGGACCACTTCTTCGGTGTAGTTTTTGGGCATTTTGAAGCAGGCAAAGAAACCGATGACACACACCGCCGTGACGATCAGAGGAATCAGGGAAACGCCCACTTTCCAGGTCTCGCCTACCACTTCCACGCCGTCGATGATCTTCGGTGTCTGAATGTTTTTCACATACTCATACACCAGACCTGTGGAAATTGCGGCCACCACAGAAGCACACAGGGACTGGACCGCATAGTACATACCGGTGTGGTCGATGCCGGTGAGTTTGATTTCCAATGCAGAAAGTTGGGAAGGGATGATATAGGGAGTGCAGAAGAATGCGCCGATGGCAAAACTGCCAATAAAACTGCCGATACAGCCGATGATCATACGGGGTGCAATGGAGTGGGGGAATAAATACTCACTGCCCACGCAGAAATTCAAAATCGCCACCGCAAAGCACAGCAGGCACACCTGATAACTAAACCGGATGCCCTTTTTCTTGATCAGACGGTAGTAAAGGAAGAGCATCAAGGGCACCGGTGCAAAGGCACAGGTATTCAAAATAGCACCCAGACCAGCATCAATGTTCATTACGCCGGAGATCAGTGTGTTCTGGGCAGACAGGAACATTTGCAGACCGAAAAATGCACAGGAATTGGGGATCAGCCAGCGCAGGAAATGACGATTACCCAGCGTCAGATGCAGACTGGTTTTCAGAGGCACTCTGGCTTCTTTCATATAGTCCTTGCCTTCGCCGTATTTTTCGCCTTCTTTAATCAGGAAAATGGGGATAAGCATCGTCAGCAAAATGGGAGATGCGCCCATTACAAGGGTACGGATGTTGATGCCTTTGCTGATAAACACAGGAATCAGGGCATAAGTAATGCAGTAGCCGATGGTCTCCCAGAAAGATTTGTAACTGCCCACACGCATCCGTTGCGACTCGTCCTTACACACGCTGGAAAGACTGCCGTGGAAGGTAATAACGGAAAGGGTGTAGGAAGTGAAGAAAATCAGAAGCATTGCGCCCACCCACAGGGTGTTTGCCAGAGAATGCTCCCGCCATTGCAGGGGTGTCCAGGCCAGAAGATAACTGGCAGCCATAGGAATCAGCGCCGCCAGCAGCACAGGACGGCGGCGACCCCAGCGAGTACGCAGGTTATCTGTCAGAGATGCCAGCGGGATGTCGATCAGACCGTCAAAGACCTTGGCGATCATCCACATAATGCCAAAAATGCCGGGCATAATCAAGGCATAGCCGGACAAACTCCAACTGCCGATGTTTGCCGTCAGACCGGCAGGGTTCAGAGCATCTGTAAAATATGCACCCAGAAGAACGAACAGAAGGTTAGGACCGAAAAAGCAGGAACCGTAAAGAAATTCCTTCCATTTTTTGTCTAATGATACTACCATTTGTTTTTACCTCTCTTTGTTTTGCGACATTCGTGTCGCAAAACAATATAGCATTTTCCGAACCCACTGTCAAGCGAAAATACAGAATGCGTAAGGATGCGCAGTAAGTCAAAATTTATTATAATCCGTGCGTATCATACTTTCTCGACCGTGAGAAAGTATGCAAAGAACCGCCGAGAACCTCCCGTATGGTTCTCGGACTCTCCAGACGGCCTAAGGGGAAAGCGGATCGAATGTGTATATTCCCACATTCCTTCCGCTTCCCCCTTAGGAATCTCCTTGTTCAATTTTCCATAATCGTATTTTGACGGTTTGGGACTTCTTTGACACTCTGAAAAAAGCGTGTTGCCGTTTGGGCAACACGCTTTTTATTGAGATCAATTATTCAGCCACA
>JAZNDD010000021.1:0-24101 GCA_045587865.1 Faecousia sp. | reverse complement strand
AGGAAATCCGCCCATCGAGGTCGGATTTCCTGGTGGGACGCCGAGGGCGGCGTCCCCTACGAATCTATTCGATAAACAGAAATTTGACAGTTCCGGAGCAAGATTTATTGCTTTTATTGTGTGGTATATGGCTGTCTCTCGCCGTAACCGTTTGTTGTTATAGAATACTTTACTGTTTATTTACTATTTAACAGTTGGAAAAGTCTATTTTTTCTGTTATAATAATTGAAAAATTTGAAGTTAGAAAGCAGGTGAGAAAAATTGAACGAATTACGCAATAAGATCAAAGAAGCCTTGCTCTCTGCATTGCCGATCACTTTAATTGTATATCTTGTGGCACTACTGCCTTGGTTTGATTTTTCTCAAACAGAACTGATCACATTTACCGTGGGTGCATTTTTGCTGATCGTGGGTATCGGCCTGTTCAATCTGGGTGCAGATCTGGCAATGACCCCCATGGGAACCCACGTGGGCGCCGGCCTTTCCCGGCAGAAAAAACTGCTCCTTTTATTATGCGTCTGTTTCGTGCTGGGTCTGCTGATTACTGTTGCAGAACCGGATCTGCAGGTCCTTGCCAATCAGGTAAGTACGGTTATGAACGGCACTTTGCTCATATACGCAGTGGGCATTGGTGTTGGTACATTTTTAATGGTTGCCATCTTGCGGATCGTGTTTAAGCGTCGGCTGGGCAGCATCCTGATGCTGTTTTATATGCTGCTGTTTGCTCTGGCACTATTGCTGGCGGTAAATGACAATCTGGATCTTTTGCCGATGGCATTTGACTCTGGCGGTGTGACCACAGGACCGATCACTGTGCCCTTTATTATGGCACTGGGCGTTGGTATTTCTGCGGTTTTGGGCGACCGCCGCAGCCAGGAAAACAGTTTCGGTCTGGTAGCATTGTGTTCTGTTGGACCGATCCTTGCGGTGTTGCTACTGGGTGTGTTTTCCGGTAATGATCTTAGGTATACTGTGCCGGATTTTGCAGTCAAATCTGATATTTTGGGAAGTTTTCTCCACACTGCAATGCATACTGCCAAGGAAGTTGCCATTGCATTGGGTTTGATCGTGGTTTTCTTCTTATTGTGCCAGATCTTTGTACTGCACCTTTCAAAACGCCAGTTGGTGAAAATCGGTATCGGTGTTCTGTTTACCTATATTGGCCTTGTGATGTTTCTGACCGGTGTCAATGTGGGCTTTATGCCCATTGGCTACAAACTCGGTCACGCACTGTCCGAAATGAATCCGTGGCTTTTGGTTGCCATTGGTCTGGTGATGGGTATACTTGTGGTTCTTGCGGAACCTGCAATCCACGTGCTCAATAGTCAGGTGGAGGAAGTGACCGGTGGCTATGTAACCAAGCGGTCTATGATGATTAGACTGTGCATCGGTGTTGGTCTTGCCATTGCTTTAAGTGTGGTGCGGATCATCTTTGACTTCTCTTTAAGTTATTATATGATTCCCGGATATTTCATTTCACTGGCATTGTCTTTGTTTGTGCCTCCGGTGTATACGGCGATTGCCTTTGACTCCGGCGGCGTAGCCAGCGGACCTATGACTTCCGGCTTTATCCTGCCCTTTGCTATTGGCGTGTGTGTAGGCATTCAGGGACCGGATGCAGTTTTGCGGGATGCCTTCGGTGTGGTCGCGTTGGTGGCTATGACACCGCTGATCACCATCCAATTGCTGGGCTTTAAGGCCATTGTTTCCAACCGCGTGAAGGAACGCCGGGCAATGAAGCGCATTCTGGACGCAGATGATCAGCAGATCATCAACTTTATGTAAGGAGGAGCAGTTATGGCTATTAACGAAGATGCGATCAAGAAACTAAAACTCCTCATTACAGTAGTAGATCGGAACAAGATGGAATTTTATCTGGATGTACTCAGCCAGTTTGAGGTTAATTTCCAGATGGCGGCCAGTGGAAAAGGTACAGCCAGTTCCGAAGTGGTCAGTATGTTGGGCTTGAATATCCATAAGGCGGTGCTGTTTAGTGTGGTCCGTGAGGATATGGTGGACCCGATTATCAAATGCCTGGAGGAAAAATTCACCACCATAAAAAATGGCAAAGGCATTGCCTTTGCTGTGCCGATGTCCAGTGTGATCGGTGTAAATATGTACCAGTTTTTAAGCAATAACAAGCAAGGAAGGGAGGACTGACTGTGACGACCAATAATCACGAGGTGATTTTTGCAATTGTAAACGCAGGCTTTGCGGAGGATGCAATGGAAGTGGCACGGGAACAGGGCGTCCGTGGCGGTACGATCCTGATCGGCAGAGGTGTAGCCCGGGAAAAAGAGGCAGCCTTTTTCGGTATCACCATCCACGCAGAAAAGGAAATTCTGATGATGGTAGTGCAGAAGGATATCCGGGATCAAGTCCTCAATGCCCTTTATAAGCAAATGGGTATGGACAAAAAAGCCCAGGGCATCGCTTTTTCCTTGCCGGTATCCGATGTGGCAGGACTTGTAAAACTGCCAGAAACAGAAGAATAAAAAAAGAACCTCCGCTTGGAGGTTCTTTTTTATGCGACGCAGGTCTATAAGCCGGGTTCTGTCTTGACAGCCATCTATCTAGCCCTGCAATCGCTTGCAGGATCAAGCCGCCTCCTCGAAGCAGTCGGGCAGACTTATTGCTTCTCCACGGCGTTGCTCCGGATAGAGTTTACAGCACCCAAATGTTCCCATCAGGCGAGTGCGCTCTTACCGCACTTTTTCACTCTTACCGCAAAAGCGGCGACATATCTCTGTTGCACTTGTCCTGGGGTCGCCCCCGGCAGGCATTACCTGTTATCCTTGCCCTGTGGAGCCCGGACTTTCCTCACCTGCAGCCTTTCGGCTTGCAGCCGCGGCTGTCCAACCTGGTCGCTCCGCTATTGTAACCCACAAAAAGGAGATTGTCAAATATCTTGCAAAATCCTTTTAGAGAGGATATACTATGAGTATATCAATTGACAATGGACAATTGATAATGGACAATTGAGGGTGGTTACTATGATAACGGAGTTTGATAAATATTTTAATTCCCTGAAGGGGAAGAAAATTGCGGTTCTGGGCTTAGGCGTTAGCAACCGTCCTTTGGTGCGTTTGCTTCTGGAATACGGCTGTGATGTGACCGGCTGCGATAAGACCCCCAGAGAAAAACTGGACGAAGAAATTCTGGAACTGGAAAAACTTGGCTGCAATCTGCAACTTGGGGATACATATCTGGATGGGCTGTGTGCCGATATTGTGTTCCGCACTCCCGGTATGCACCCGGCAAATCCTGCACTGGAAGCGCTGCGGTCTGCCGGTGCGACGGTTACTAGCGAAATGGATGTGTTTTTTCACCTTTGCCCCTGTAACATTTTGGCGGTGACCGGTTCTGACGGCAAAACGACCACCACCACTTTGATCGCAGAGATGCTCAAAGCCTCCGGAAAAACAGTGTGGCTGGGCGGAAACATCGGCACACCCTTGCTGCCTTTGTGCCGGCAGATGAAGGATACGGATTTTGCAGTGGTGGAACTTAGTTCCTTCCAACTGATGGATATGACCCGCAGTGCACAGGTGGCTGTGGTCACAAACCTTGCCCCCAATCATCTGGATGTACACAAGGATATGGACGAGTATGTGCAGGCAAAGAAGAATATCTTTGCCTTCCAGGATGGGGCTTGTAAATTGGTTCTGAATGCCGATAACGCCATCACAAACAGCTTTAACGGCAACGGCACAACCAAAAAATTCTCCCGCAAAGGCAATTGGGATGTGTATGTAAAAGACGGCGTAATTATGCGGGGAGATACGCCGGTGGTGAATACGGCAGATATTTTGATTCCCGGTGTCCATAACATTGAAAACTATATGGCTGCGATTTTGGCGGTGGAAGGTCTAGTGGAAGATGAGACGATCCGTCAGGTGGCAAAGAATTTCGGCGGTGTTGAGCATCGGATCGAACTGGTGCGAATCAAAGACGGCGTGCGGTTTTATAACGATTCCATTGCCTCTTCTCCCAGCCGTACCATTGCAGGATTAAATAGTTTCCCGGAAAAGGTGCTGCTGATCGCAGGCGGTTATGATAAGCAAATTCCCTTTGATGTGCTTGGACCGTATGTGTGCCGCAGTGTTAAGAAATTGTTCCTCAATGGCGCAACTGCGGAAAAGATCCGCCTTGCAGTAGAAAATTGTCCGGACTATCGCCCCGGATGTCCGGAAATTGTGGACTGCGGCGATTTTACATCTGCCGTGAAGGCGGCAGCCGTATCTGCCGAAGAGGGGGATGTGGTGCTGATGAGCCCTGCCTGTGCAGCCTTTGACCAGTTTAAGAATTTTATGGAACGGGGAGCATACTATAAAAAACTTGTTAAGGAACTTTAAGTTATGGATCTGAAGAAAATGAGTCGAATCGCCAGAAAGGTGATTCCCTTAAAATACTGCGGTGCTGTGATCGTGGCGGCAGGTACTGCCTCCCGAATGGGCGGCATTGATAAGGTGATGGCAAAACTAAAGGGAGAACCGATGATCGTGCACACGGCAAGGGCGTTTGAAAACTGTGATGCCATCCGGGAAATCGTAATCGTCACCCGGCAGGATCTTATGGAAGAAATTGCATCTTTGTGCCAGGGATTTGATAAAGTAACGAAAGTGGTGGCGGGAGGCGACACCCGCCCTGAGTCTGTGGAAAAGGGACTCGATGCCCTTTCCGAAAGGGTGGAACTGGCAGCCATTCAGGACGGCGCAAGACCGCTGGTTTCCTGGCAGGTGATCGACCGGACCGTACGGGCAGCCAATACCTACGGCGCGGCGGCTCCTGCAGTGCCTGTTAAGGATACGGTGAAAGTTGTCAAAGGCGGCGTGGTAGCCGCAACTCCCGACAGAAGCCGCCTGCAGGCGGTCCAGACACCCCAGGTCTTTGATGTGGATCTGCTTCGGGGCGCACTGAAGAAAGCCGGAAAAGACGGCGCACAGATTACCGATGACTGCTCTGCGGCAGAGCAAATGGGTATGACGGTAAAAATCGTAGAAGGTGACGAGCGAAACATTAAAGTCACCACACCTTTGGATCTGAAGATTGCGGAAATGCTAATGGAGGAAATGCTGTGAGGATCGGACACGGATACGATGTGCATCGCTTAACAGAAGGTCGGGATCTGATCTTAGGCGGTGTGAAGATACCTTATGAACTGGGACTTCTGGGCCACTCCGATGCGGATGTTTTGCTCCACGCGGTGATGGACGCCCTGTTGGGTGCAGCAGCCCTGCGGGATATTGGCTATCATTTCCCGGATACAGATCCTGCCTATAAAGGTGCAGACTCCCGTGCGCTTTTACGGGAGGTAGGTAAAAAACTTACAAAAGCCGGTTACCGGGTGGGCAATATCGATGTAACGATGATCGCCCAGAAGCCAAAGCTGAAGGAATACATTCCGCAAATGATCCAAAACATTGCAGAAGATCTGGCAATTGCAGTCAGTCAAGTCAATGTAAAAGCCACTACAGAAGAACATCTTGGCTTTACCGGTGACGGCAGCGGTATGTCCTGCCACGCAGTGTGTTTATTGCAAAAATGAATATTGCAAACAGAGAACTAATTGACAATTGACAATGGATAATGGACAATGAAAGCATTTTATCCAGTTATAAACAAGAAATTCCCGAAGGGAATACAATAATTTTCAATTTTCAATTATCAATTTTCAATTGTTTGTCGGGCAATTGCCCGACAAACGAAATTTGCACATTTTCGACCTCCTGGGCATAGGGTATCCCAGGAGGTTTTTGTTATGAAGGCTTGTATGATTACCTTCCGATCTGTCACGCCGGCCCAGCGGGGGGAGGGCTTACTGCGGCGGGCAGGATTGGAGTGCAGTGTACACCGCACCCCCAGGTGGATGGAAGAAAAGGGTTGCGGGTATTGTTTGCGTGTCCGTTGTCAGGATGTGATGCCAGCATTGGAACTGCTCCGGTCCCACGATGTATCCTTCCGAAAGGTTTACTTGCGCCGGGAGAACGGGAAAATGGAGGAACTTGCACTATGAATTATCTGGATAACGGTGCTACTTCCTTTCGTAAACCGGCCTGTGTGGAACAGGCAGTGCGGTGCGCACTGGAAACTTGTGCAAATCCGGGACGGGGAGGACACAACGCCGCAATGCGGGCAGCACGAACGGTACTGCAGTGCCGGGAACTGGCGGGGGAACTGTTTTCCTGTCCTGCCGAGCAGGTGGTATTCACTTTAAACTGTACCCATAGTTTGAATATTGCCATTCGCACCCTGGTAAAACCGGGAGACCGGGTGGTCATTTCCGGATTTGAGCACAATGCAGTCACCCGCCCCTTGTATGCACTGGGGGCGGAAATAATCGTAGCAGGGCGCACACTTTTTGACTGGGATAACACTTTGGAAGAATTGGAACAGGCGCTGAAAAAAGGCGTCAGTGCCGCAATATTTACCCACTGTTCCAATGTGTTTGGGTATATTCTGCCGGTGGAGCAAATGGCACAATTGTGCCGGCAGTACAAAGTGCCTTTTATCGTGGATGCGGCACAATCTGCAGGCACACTACCGGTGGATTTGAAACAGTGGGGCGCGGATTTTATTGCGATGCCTGGACACAAAGGGCTGCTGGGTCCCCAAGGCACAGGTTTGTTGCTGTGCGGCAGTCTGCCCGCACCTCTTTTGATGGGTGGCACAGGCAGTGATTCGGTCAATCAGAATATGCCTGAGTTTCTCCCGGACCGACTGGAGGCAGGCACTTTGAATGTGCCGGGAATTGCAGGCTTGGGAGCGGGACTGTCTTATCTTCAGCGGGTGGGAATTGACCGCATCCACAAGCGGGAATGCACCCAGGCCAAACGCTGTGCAGAAGGACTGAAAAAACTGGGTATCCGGGTGTTTTCCGGCGACCATCAAAGCGGTACGGTTTCTTTTGTGCCGGAGGAGGATTGCGAGGAAGTGGCGCATAAACTTGCAATGAACAACATTGCAGTGCGTGCAGGTCTGCACTGTGCTCCGCTGGCCCATAAAAGCGCCGGAACACTGGACACCGGAACCGTACGGGTCAGTTTTGGTTACGATGCTGCACCCTGGCAAACTGGGGAACTGATTTCGGTGCTGGAAAGATGTAAAAAATTTTGATTTACTATTGCCATCGGGCGGCAAATTCGCTATAATAGAATAGATAATAGCCTAAATATGCCACGAGCAAAAATATGCTGGCTCAATGATAGATTTTTGCATGAACAATGCAGGAAAGAAGGAACAATATGGAATACTTGCAGACGCTATGGCAGCAGATCCTGAGTATGCGTTTTACAGACTATTTGGATATTTTTATAGTCGGATTTTTGATTTACAAGTTAATGCCGCTGTTGCGTTCTACCGGTACAGCCAGAATTGGCGTCCTGGTGCTGACAGTTATTGCCATCGCCGGTTTGACAGAACTTCTTGACCTGCACGCATTGAGCTTTATTTTGAATGAATTTCTTGCAGTTGGTCTGATCGCGGTGGTGGTATTGTTCCAGCCGGAACTGCGCCGTATGATCGACCATCTGAGCAGTGTGCGGTTCAAGCGCCTTTTGGGTGTCCACAAAGTGGAGCAGGAAATTGAACCGGCAATTGCCCAGACTGTCCAGGCTTGCGGAATAATGAGTCAGGAGCGGGTAGGTGCCTTGATCGTCTTTGAAAGAGATAACCCTCTGGATGAGTACTTCAAAACCGGCACTGTGATCGACGGTAAAGTTTCCGAACAGTTGATTCGCAATATTTTCTTTCCTAAAGCAGCCCTGCACGACGGCGCGATGATCATTCGTAACGGTCGAATTATCGCTGCGGCCTGTGTGCTGCCCCTGTCTGAAACCAATCGACTCAGTGCAGATCTTGGTACCCGTCACCGGGCAGCAGTGGGTATGAGTGAAGTTTCCGATGCAGTGGTTGTGGTAGTCTCCGAGGAGACCGGTGCAGTTTCTGTGGCGGTGGGCGGTATGCTCAAACGCCACCTGGCACCTCAGACCCTGGAAAAACTGCTCACCAACGAACTGAATCCCGATACCACGCCGATGGATGAAAATCTGGTGGTAAAACTCCGCCAGAAACTCCAGAAGAAGGAGAAAGGAGACAAGACCAATGAAAAGTAAAATTTTATCGATTATCTTTTCAGCAGTGGTTGCCTTTGGCCTGTGGCTGTATGTGGTTACAGTGGTGAGTCCCGGTTCGGAAGCCACCTACTATAATGTGCCTGTGATACTACAAAATGAAAATGTGTTGGAAGAACGGGGATTGATGATCACATCCGACGTGCCTACCGTGAATTTGGATCTGTCCGGAAACCGGAGAGACCTGAATAAGTTGGACTCCAACAATATCAATCTCCTTGTAAATGTGGCAAGTATTGAGGCTGCCGGCACCCACCAACTGACCTATACTGTCTCTTATCCGGGCACAGTCAACGGCAATGATATTACCCGTACCGGTCAAAGCACCAATATCATACCTCTGACGGTGGAAAAACGAATTACCAAGAGTGTGGATGTGGCGGTAAATTATACAGGTTCTGTGCCGGAAGGCTTTATTGCGGATAAAGAAAACGCAGTGCTCGATTATGAGAAGGTCGAGGTTTCCGGCCCGCAAAGTGTCATAGACAAGATCGCAAAGGCACAAATCCAGGTGGATCTGACCGATAAAAATGTTACCATTGCGGGTCAGTATGCATACGACCTTTGCGATGCGGACGGAAATCCTGTGGATGTAAAATTGGTAACGACCAATGTGGAAGCAGTCAACCTGACCGTTAAGGTTCAGCGGGTGAAAGAACTTGCCCTGAAGATAGAGACCGTATATGACGGTGGCGCAACAGAGCATAACAGCAAAGTTACCATCAGCCACAAAAGTATCTATGTTTCCGGCAGTGATGCCCTTTTGGAAGATCTGGAAGTTCTGGAACTGGGAACGGTCAATCTGGGGCAGATCACGGAAGATACGGTCCTGACATTCCCGATAACCCTGCCTGAGGGCGTGACCAATGAATCCGGTGTTACGGAAGTAACGGTAGAAGTGAAGTTCTCTGACCTGAAGGTAAAGACCCTGAATGTAACGAATATTCAGGTGATCAATGTGCCCAAGGGAATGGAAGTTGAAATGTTTACCCAGATGTTGCAGATTACCGTTCGTGGACCGTCTTTGCTCATTGATGCCATCACAGAAAATGATGTAACTGTCAAAGTGGACTTTACCAATGCCCAGGCAGGCAATGTGAAACTGCGTCCGGAGGTGGAATTTGCAAGTACCTTTGCCGATGCAGGAACCATTGAGCCCATCCCCACAGTGTCTGCAGAACTGAAATTGCAGGAGGATTAAATGGAGCAACTGGTTCGTGTCCAAAAGTGTAATGAAGATGGGACGGCTCAGGTGATCCATATCCGACAAAGTGCCTGCTCCGGAGATTGCCATAAGTGTTCCGGCTGCGGTGCGGCGAAAGAAACACTGATCTTCAGCGTCCAAAATCCAATCGGTGCCAAGCCCGGGGATATGGTAGTGATCCAGTCCGGCTCCGGCCCGGTGCTGGCCGGGGCGGTAATGCTTTATATCCTGCCGCTGCTGCTGTTTATCTTTGGATACATTCTGGGGGAGAACCTGTGGCAGCGGGGCGGCCTTGTGGGATGTGTTGCCTTCTTGCTGGGCATCGGATGTGCAACGATGTATGACCGTCTGATCACAAAACGGAAAAAAACCATTTATACCATAACAGGCTTTGGAAAACAAGCCTGAAAGAAAAAGGGGATAATGACCTTGATAAAGAGTATGACCGGCTATGGCCGGGCTGTGGAAACAGTTAACGGAAGAGAATTTACAGTAGAAGTCCGTTCAGTTAACAACCGTTATCTGGACTGTTCTGTGCGCCTGCCCCGTATGGTATCCTTTGGGGAGGATGCGGTCAAGCAGGCAGTGAAAGCCTCCATTTCCAGAGGTAAGGTGGATGTGTACATCAGCGTTCATACAGAAGGCGGCGAAGAAGTTCAGATCACCCTGAACAAAAATGTGCTGGAAGGCTACTTAAAGGCAATGGGTCAGATGGTGTCTGAATACGGCGTTGAAAATGACATCAGCGCTGCTACACTGTCCAAAATGCCGGAAGTGTTCGTGGTGGAAAAGCCGGAAGTGGATGAGGATGCCCTCCTTCAGGATCTGATGCATGTTGTCCAAAAGGCGCTGGAAGGCTACGATGCTATGCGCTGCACAGAAGGACAGGCGCTGGATCGGGATCTGCGCAGCCGGGGACAAACGATTTTGGAACTGGTTGCCCAGGTGGAGCAGGGGAACGGTCAGACCGTTTCCGATTACCGGGCACGCCTGGAGGCAAAACTGCGGGAGGTTCTGGAAAATACTGCCATTGACGAAAGCCGTATTTTGACAGAGGCTGCGATCTTTGCAGATAAAGTGGCGGTGGATGAGGAAACTGTCCGCTTGCGCAGTCACCTGCAGCAGATGAACACAATGCTCGACGGCGGCGGTGCTGTGGGTCGGAAACTGGACTTCCTGCTTCAGGAAATGAACCGGGAGGCAAATACCATCGGCTCCAAGTGTACCGATGTAAAACTGGCACGCATTGTGGTTGACATTAAGGCAGAACTGGAAAAGATCCGGGAGCAGACCCAGAATATTGAGTAAGAGGTAAGTATGAAACTAATCAATATCGGTTTTGGCAGTGTGGTGGCCACCGGTCGGATCCTGGCAATTGTGGAGCCGGATTCCGCCCCAATCAAGCGCATTGTGCAGGAGGCAAAGGAACGGGGAATGCTGGTGGATGCGTCCTATGGGCGCAAGACCCAGTCTGTGATCCTGATGGATACAGACCACGTAATTTTGTCTGCACTCGCACCAGAAACACTGACTGCCCGCTGGGAGGACAAACAGGAGGTTCAAGGGTGAAAAAAGGAAAACTGATCGTAATGAGCGGATGCTCCGGCGTGGGAAAAAGTACTGTGCTAAGTGAAGTGATGAACCGTCGGAAGGATCTTCGGTTTTCCGTATCCGCAACCACCCGTGCTCCCAGACCCGGCGAAACAGATGGTGAAAGTTACTATTTTGTGAGCAGGGAAACCTTTTTGGATATGATCGAAAAAGGTGAATTTCTGGAATACGATGCCCATATGGATAATTACTATGGTACACCCAAGGGGCAACTGGAAGAAAAACTGCAAACAGGCAGTGTAATTCTGGATATTGAGCCCAACGGTGCTTTCGCAGTCCAAAAAGCCTGGCCGGAAGCGGTGCTGATTTTTATTGCCCCCCCTTCTGTAGAAGAATTGGAGCGCCGTCTGCGCAGCCGGGGAGATACATCCCCTGAGCAGATTGAAACCCGCTTGTCCAGGGTAAAATGGGAAATGGAACAAAGTTCCCAATATGACTATGTTGTCGTCAACGAGCAGGTAAGTGCCTGCGCCGATGAAATATTAAAGATTATTGCCCAAGTGGCAGATTAAATTGGAGGATTTTACTATGCTTTACCCCCCCGTTGCAGATTTACTGAAGAATGTGGATAGCCGTTACCTGCTGGTCAATGTGGTTGCTCAGCGCGCCAGAGAGATCGCAGCCCAGGCGGACCAGATGCAGGAAGAACTGACTGAGAAGCCGGTTACCCTGGCAATCTGGGAAGTGGCAGAAGGCAAGTTGTGCGCCACTTTGAAGGACGAGTACAAGAACTAAGATAACAAAGAAAAGGGAAGGAGGGGCTTTATGATCGCAAAGATCGCGGTTGCTGCGGCAAATTTTGCCATAGACAAGCCTTACTCCTACCAGATTCCGGAGGGGATGACATTAAAACCCGGTATGCGGGTAATGGTTCCCTTTGGCAGAAGCAACCGGAAAAGCGAAGGTGTAGTTGTGTCTGTGGAGGATGCATCCCCGGAAAAACTCAAATTTGTGGAGCGCTGTCTGGATGAGGAACCGGTACTGTCCGATCAGATGCTGCACCTGGCGGCTTTTATGCGGGAACGGTACTTTTGTACGTTCTTTGATGCGGCCCGGGTAATGCTGCCTGCCGGTCTTTGGTTTCAAACCAAGGATACCTATACTTTGACAGAAGATAACGCCTGGCAGCAAGCAACGGTTCGCCAGAAGGACGCCCTTGCGGTGCTGCAGTATTTAAGTGACTGTGGCGGCAGTGCTGAAGGGGCATCTTTGCGAAATCTGATTGCCGATGAAGATGCGCTGGATAAGGCGCTTTCCTATTTGCTTCGGAAGAAGTGGATCACCGCCCAGCGGGATTTTCTCCGGAAAACATCGGATAAAACAGAGAAGATCGCCACATTGGCAGTGCCTGCTGAGGAGGCAATGGCGTTTGCGGCCAGCCGCCCCAAATCTGCCGGCGCGCAAAAATCTGTGCTGGAACTTTTGTGTGCCGTGGGCAGTGCGGCGGTGAAGGAGATCTGCTATTTTACCGGCGCAAAGACCGGAACAGTCAAGCGCCTTGCAGAACTGGGTTATGTGACCCTTTCTGAAAAGGAATTGCTGCGATGCAGTCAAATTAAACCAACCCCACTGGATGGCCCGCTGGAACTCAATCCGGAGCAAATGCAGGTTTTTGAGAGCCTGTCCCGGCAGATGCAGGAAACAGTACCGGGCGCGGCACTGCTTTACGGTGTTACCGGTTCCGGAAAAACCGCTGTTTATATTAAACTGATTCAAAAATGTCTGGATACAGGAAAGCAGGCAATGCTTCTTGTACCCGAAATTGTACTGACCCCCCAACTTTTGGGTTTGCTGGCTGCCTATTTCGGTCAGCAGGTGGCTGTGCTTCATAGCAGCCTTTCCGCGGGGGAACGCTACGATCAGTGGAAGCGTGTCCGAAACGGGGATGCAAAAGTTGTGGTTGGTACCCGATCTGCGGTGTTTGCACCCTGTAAAAATCCGGGCCTGATCATTTTGGACGAGGAGCAGGAGCATTCCTACAAATCGGAAAATACCCCCCGTTACCACGCCAGAGAAGTGGCGCTTCTTCGGGGAAGCAGAGAAAAAGCACTGGTACTTCTGGGTTCTGCCACACCTACGGTGGAAACGATGTACCACGCAAAAAAAGGCGATTATCGCCTGTATACCCTTTCCCAGCGGTATAACGGTAAGACTTTGCCGGATGTGCAGATCGTGGATATGCGGGAAGAACTGAAACTGGGAAATGACCTTTCCTTAAGTCAGGAACTTCAAAATTCCATCCGGGATACTGCCGATCAGGGTCGTCAGACGATTTTATTTCTTAACCGCAGAGGCAATAGCCGGGCAATGGTGTGCGTGGATTGCCGCCAATCGCCGGAATGTCCCCGGTGCAATACCCGCCTTACTTACCATAGTGCCAACGAACGGTTGATGTGCCACTATTGCGGCTATTCCCAACCGGCAGAAAACCGGTGCAATCACTGCGGCGGTCCTATGAAACGGATCGGTGTGGGGACACAAAAGGTTCAACAGGAACTGCAGAAGCTGTTTTCCGACCTGAAAGTGGATCGAATGGATACAGATACGGTCAGTGCCACCAATACCCACGAACACATATTGGACCATTTCAAAAATGAAAACATCCCCATCCTCATTGGTACGCAAATGGTTGCAAAGGGCTTAAATCTTCCCAATGTGACACTGGTGGGCGTACTGGATGCGGATCTGGGACTCTATACAGACAGTTACCGGGCAGCGGAAAACACCTTTAATATGCTGACCCAGGTGGTGGGCAGAGCCGGCCGCGGCGATGCGGTAGGCCGTGCAATGATCCAGACGTTGCTTCCGGATCATAAGGTCATTACCCTGGCTGCCAATCAGGATTATCAAGGCTTTTATGATCTGGAGATCGACCTTCGCCGGGTGCAAAATTGCCCGCCTTTTGGGGATCTGGCATCGGTTACATTTACCGGTCAGGACGAAGCCAGAGTCCTGCGCGGTGCGGTGAAATTCCGGGATAGCCTTACTTATTGCCTGAAATTGCCGGAATACACGGTAGAGCAATGTTTTGCCCTTGGACCTGCCCCTTGTCCGGTGCCGAAGATCAATTATAACTTCCGTTACCGGCTGAGTCTGCGGTGCAAAATGACAAGAAATCTGCGCCTGTTGCTGGCACACCTGTTGCGGCAGTTTTCTGCAGATAAAGAAAATCGGGGCGTTTCTGCCTTTATCGATGTAAATGGATTTGACTAGGAGATAGATGATGGGACTTCGGAAAATTTTAACAGATAAAGATCCTGCTCTGCATAAGACTTGCAAGAGTGTGGTAAATTTTGATGAGAGACTGCATAAACTTTTGGATGATATGCGGGAAACATTGATCGACTCCGGCGGAGTTGGTCTGGCAGCCCCCCAGGTGGGCATTTTGCGCCGGGTGGTTCTGGTGGATAACGGGGAAGAAATCCTTGAATTGGTCAACCCCACACTGGTGGAGACGGACGGGGAGCAGGAAGGCCCGGAAGGCTGCCTGAGCATCCCCGGTCAGTACGGTCTGGTAAAGCGGCCTTATTATGCAAAGGTTCGCGCCCAGGACCGGAACGGCAACTGGTATGAAGCAGAGGGCGAGGAACTGACCGCAAGATGCTTTTGCCATGAACTGGATCATCTGGATGGTATTGTTTACACGCAGGTGATGGAGCGACTGCTGACAGAAGACGAATTAATGATGGACGAGGAGTAACCGACGGTGCGTGTTGTATTTATGGGAACGCCGGATATTGCGGCAACCTGCTTGAAGAAAATACTCAATAATGGGGCAGATGTCGTGGCGGTTTATACCCAGCCGGACAGACCTAAGGGCAGAGGAATGAAACTGGTATATTCTCCGGTAAAAGAGATTGCACTGGAAAATAACATTCCGGTCTATCAGCCCTTAAACTTCCGCCAGGAGGAAACGGTACAGGAATTGAAAGACCTGCAGCCGGATGTCATTGCAGTGGTGGCATACGGCAGAATTCTGCCCCGTTCGGTGCTGGATATTCCCCCGAAAGGCTGTATCAATGTGCATACAAGTTTGCTGCCCCAATACCGGGGCTCAGCCCCTTATCAGTGGGCAGTGCTGGACGGCTTGAAAGAAACCGGCGTCAGTGTAATGTACCTGTCTGAGGGAATGGACGAGGGGGATGTGATCGATTGCAGTAAGACCCCCATCGGTCCCAATGAAACAGCAGGAGAATTGCTGGACCGGCTTGCAGAACTGGGGGCAGACCTTTTGTGCACCACCCTGGAAAATCTGGAAAAAGGTCCTGTTAACGCTGTGCCTCAGGACGGAGCAAAGGCTTCCTATGCCCCAATGCTGGATAAAACAATGTGTCCCATCGACTATACAGTCAGCGCCCAGGAGGTCCACAACAAGGTACGGGGATTAAATCCCTGGCCCATTGCAACCACACAAATTCAGGGAAACCGCTTTAAGATATATTCCACTGAGGTAATTCCCTGTGACCATAATAAAACCCCCGGAACCATTCTGGGGCTAACAAAAACCGGCTTGCAAATCGCTTGCGCCCGGGATGTGATTGAAATTCGCATCCTGCAGGCAGAGGGCGGCAAGCGGATGGCCGCACCGGATTATTTCCGGGGTCATCCTTTGGAACGGGAGGCATAAGGATGGGCGCAAGAGAAACGGCGCTCAATGTGCTGATCGCTTGCCGAAAGGAAGGCGGCTGGTCCAATGGTGTTTTGAAGGATTACGCCGCCCGGGATCGACTGGATCAGCGAGAGGCGGCGCTGGCGACCCGATTGTGCTATGGCGTCCTGCAAAACCGACTGAAACTGGATTTTTACCTGAAGCAATTGCTTACCGGCAACCTGAAAAAACTTCATCCGGCGGTGCGGGATATCCTGCACCTGGGACTTTATCAACTGTTTGAAATGGATAAGATTCCCCAATCGGCGGCGGTAAATGAGTCTGTGGAACTGGCAAAAAAGTATTGCCGCAAGCACAATAATGCCGCGCCCCTTGTCAATGGAGTTTTGCGAAATGCAGTGCGGTCAAAAGATACCCTGCAGCAACCGGAAACCCTGGAAGAGAAATACAGCCACCCGGAAAAACTGGTATCCCTTTTGCGTAGTTATGTGGGGGAAGATCGCCTTGAGAATATGCTCAAAGCCAACAATGGTATCCCTGCGATGGTGGTGCAGGTCAACACTTTGAAGATCAGCAAGGATGCCCTGATTTCCCAACTGGAAGGGGAGGGCATCTGCGCCAAAAGCCATCGTTGGATGGAAGATTGTCTGGTTTTGTCCGGAACAGGAAATCTGGAACAATTGAAGACCTTTCAGGAAGGCCTGTTTTATGTGCAGGATGGGGCGGCAAAACTAAGCGTTCTGTGCGCCCAACTGCCCTCTGACCGGGACATTCAGGTGCTGGACTGCTGTGCAGCACCCGGTGGAAAAACCTTTGCAGCCGCTATTTCGATGGGCGGCAGAGGGAAAATTTTCTCTTGCGATATCCACACCCATAAAACACTGCTGATCCAAAACGGTGCAAAACGGCTGGGAATGGAAAACATTCAGGTGTTCTGCCAGGATGCATCCGCAGAAGTTTCCCAGTGGATTGGGAAAATGGATGCAGTGATTGCGGATGTACCTTGCTCCGGTTACGGAATTATTCGCAAAAAACCGGATATCCGGTATAAAGACCCGGATACAATGCAGGATCTGCCCGGGTTGCAACTTGCAATCTTGTGTAATCAGGCAAACTATGTAAAACCCGGCGGTGTTCTGATCTATTCCACCTGCACACTGGTGCGGAAGGAAAATGAGGGCGTCGTGGAAAAATTTCTAAAAACCCACCCGGATTTTATTTTAGAACCCCTGCCTTTGCCCGCAGTATTTCCCAAAAATGAAAGGGGTATGCTGGCACTTGTGCCGGGAGAATATGACACAGACGGCTTTTTCATCAGCCGTTTGCGGAGAAAATAAGAATGAATCACATTAAATCTATGACAATTCCGGAACTGGGAACCGTCCTGAAAGAATTGGGACAGCCTGCTTTCCGGGCAAAGCAACTGTATACCTGGCTTCACAGAGGTGTGCGCAGTTACGAAGAAATGACGGATCTGCCAAAGAACCTGCGAACCGTTTTGTCTGAGCGCTATCCCATTTGTCCGCCGGAAGTGGTACGCAAGCAGGAAAGCAAACTCGACGGCACCATTAAGTACCTATGGCGCCTTTCCGACGGCAACTGTGTGGAAACCGTACTTATGCGCTACCATTACGGAAACTCCGTGTGTATATCCACAGAAGTGGGCTGCCGTATGGGTTGTGCCTTCTGCGCTTCCACTTTGGGTGGTCTGGTGCGGAAACTGGAACCTTATGAAATGCTGGATCAGGTGCTGTTTACCCAGGTGGATTCCGGACTGCCGATCGGTCATATTGTGCTGATGGGCATTGGCGAACCTCTGGATAACTACGATAATGTAATGCGTTTTCTGGAACTGGTGAACAGTCCCGAGGGGATGAATATTTCCATGCGCCATATTAGCCTGTCCACCTGCGGCTTGGTGCCGATGATCGACCGGCTGGCGGAAGAAAAATTGCAGATTACTTTGTCTGTATCCCTTCACGCCCCCAGCAATGAGATCCGCAATACCATTATGCCGGTCAACAAGGCATATCCCACAGAGCAGTTGCTGGCCGCCTGCCGCCGGTACTATGAAAAGACCAACCGCCGCATCTCCTTTGAGTATGCAATGATCGACGGTGTAAATGATACCCCGGAAGCGGCAAAACTTTTGATCCGGCAACTAAAGGGTCTGCCTGCCCACGTGAATTTGATTCCCTTAAATCACGTAGAGGAAAGCCCCCTAAAACCCAGCAAAAAGCAGGCAGTGGCAAAATTCCAAAAATTACTTGAGGATGCCGGAATTCCTGCAACTGTCCGCCGCACTCTGGGCGGCGATATTGATGCCTCTTGTGGGCAACTTCGTAGAAATTTCACAAAACAGAACGCGTAATTGGCGAAGCCTTTTGAAAGGAGTGAAGTCCTATGCAATTTTGGGCCTTGACGGATCCTGGTTGTGTCCGGGAGCAAAATCAGGATGCTTACCACCTGGAACAACTGGATAAGAACACCCTCCTGTGTACCGTTTGTGACGGTATGGGTGGTGCAAAGTCCGGCAATGTGGCAAGTTCTCTTGCAGTGGATGTATTCAGTCAGGAAGTGAAACGGTCCTGGAAGTCAGATATGGATGACGAACAGGTAGACCAGATGCTGCAAAGTGCAGTGAAACTGGCAAATTTCACAGTTTACGATCAGGCACAGCAGTTTCAGGAGTTTTCCGGAATGGGAACCACACTGGTGTGTGTGATGATTCGTGGAAAACGGGTAACAGTCGTCAATGTGGGCGACAGCCGGTGCTATTATGTGAATAAGCAGGGCATCCGCCAGGTTACCCAGGATCACTCCTTGGTTCAAATGATGATCGCCAAAGGTGAATTGAGCCCGGAAAAGGCAAAACACTATCCGGGGAAAAACCTGATTACCCGGGCAATCGGCACAGAACCGGTTGTAATGTGTGATATTTTTCACCTGAAGGCAGAAAAGGACGATTGCCTGCTGCTTTGCAGCGACGGCCTTTCCAATTTGATCGATGAGCAGGAGATTTTGTTTGAGGTGGCACACGGTATGGATAAGCAGCAATGCTGCCAGCGCTTGCTGGACATTGCAAAACACCGGGGTGCGCCGGACAATGTGACCAGTGTTCTGGTCTGTGTCTGACCTTTTGTGAAAGGAGTTTTACAATGGATAAATACATAGGCAGAATGCTGGATAACCGCTATGAGATCCTTGAGGTGATCGGAAGTGGCGGAATGGCTGTTGTTTATAAAGCCCGTTGCCACCGGTTAAACCGGTTGGTAGCCATTAAAATTTTGAAAGAAGACAATCTGGAGGACGAGGATTTTCGCCGCCGTTTCCACGCAGAAAGTCAGGCAGTTGCAATGCTCAGCCACCCGAATATTGTGTCGGTTTTCGATGTGTCTTCCTCCATTATGGCAGACTATATCGTTATGGAACTGATCGAGGGCATTTCCCTGAAGCAGTATATGGAGAAGAAAGGGACCCTGAACTGGAAGGAAACCCTCCACTTTGCAATGCAGATTGCAAAGGCACTGGAGCACGCCCACAGCCGTGGCATCGTCCACAGAGATATTAAGCCCCATAATGTTATGGTGCTGAAAAACGGCTCTGTGAAGGTGACCGACTTTGGCATTGCCCGGATGATGTCCAAGGGCAACACCTTGACCAAAGAGGCTCTGGGTTCTGTGCACTATATTTCCCCGGAGCAGGCAAAGGGCGGCAGAGTTGACAGCCGTTCGGATCTGTATTCTCTGGGCGTTGTGATGTATGAAATGATGACCGGCCGTCCTCCCTATGATGGAGATTCTCCGGTTTCTGTGGCGATTAAGCATATTAACGGCGGCGCACTGATGCCCTCCGTACTCAACCCCAACATTCCTGAGGGGCTTGAGCAGATCATTATGAAGGCAATGACCCACGAGATCGATAAGCGCTATACGGATGCGGCCCAGATGCTCAAGGATATGGATGAATTCCGCAAAGATCCCACAATCCTGTTCGATTATAATGCACCCCCGCTGGATGCAGTGATCCGTTTGCCCCGGCAATCCGGTCCTGCAAATACACCCAAGACCACAGCGGAGCGGGTGGAAAACGCGGCAAATGGGCAGAAGCGGCGCACCCCGCCGGCTATGCCACCGGAGCGAAGAGGATCTTCTCAGCGCAAGCAAAAAGTGGAAGAAAAGAGCAGTCAGGTAGCAACCATTGCCATCATCGCCTGTTCTCTGGCAACGGTAATGGCAATCGTGACGATCCTTGCCATTATACTCTTCAAACCGAAGGATAATCTGGTGGAGGTTCCCAACCTCATCGGAATGGAATTTGAAGACATATCGGAGTATGAGGATTTTGAGATTGTGTTTAACAGAGAACACGATGAGAATTATCCGGAAGGCGTCATTTTCCATCAAAATCCGGAAGCGGGCAAAAAGGTGGAGCCCGGAAAGATCTATGTTAAGGTCAGCAAAGGTCCGGTGCCGGAACCTGTTACCGTCAGCGATATTGCAGGACTTCCCCAAAGTCAGGCGGAAAAGATCCTGTCCGATCTGGATCTGAACCTGGATATTCAGATCAAGGAAGAATTTAACGACAAAGTCAGCAAAGGCAATGTGATCCGGACAGAACCGGCAATCGGCACAGAACTGTCTGCCGGACAAACGGTGATCATCTGGATCAGCGCCGGTGAGGAAATTAAAACTTCCACGATGCCCGGTCTGGAAGGTGCAACGGAAGAGTCTGCAAAAAACACTCTGGAGAAACTGGAACTGAAACTGAAAATTACAGTGGAGGAAGTACACGATTCCAATGTGGAAGCAGGTTTGATCATTAAGACAGAGCCTGAAAAGGGCGAACCCCTGGAAACTGGCAAGGAGGTTACCCTTTATGTGAGCCTGGGACCGGAACTGGCAAAAGTGCCTTATGTGGTTGGTATGAAATATGATATGGCAATCACCGTCCTGAAGGCTGCAGGATTCCAGACACCGGAAATTGAACTGGTGGAAAGCAACGAAGAACCGGATACAGTCATCAGCCAGTCTGCACCGGAGAATACGGAAATCGATAAGAACACCCAAATCATTCTGCAGGTTTCCAAAGCCCCAGGGGAGGAAACACCCACTGCAGTGACAAAAGATGTGGTAATCAATCTTGGTGGCAGTGCTGCGGAGGCTGAGTGCAAGGTAACCGTGACCAGAGACGGTCAGGTGGTCTACAGCCAAACCGTTGAAAAGGGAACAGAATCGATCACCCTGGCAGAGCAGACCGGTCTGGGAAGTGTTTATTATGAGGTCGTGATCAACGATCAGGACGGATGGATAGAGAAGGTGTCCTTTTAATGCAAAAGCAAACTGGGCGCATTTTGCGCTCACTAAGTGGTTTTTATGAAGTTCAGACGCCTTCCGGCCTGATTACCTGCCGGGGCAGAGGACACCTGCGAAAGGGAGCGCAAATTCCCTTGACCGGCGATATGGTGGAAATTACCGTTGAGCGGGGGAAGGGAATGGTGGAGCGTATTCTGCCCAGGAAAAACCGCTTTATCCGCCCGGCGGTTGCCAATGTGGATGCACTGGTGATCTTTGCAGCCAATACCAATCCGGTCACCGAACCCTTTCTCATTGACCGGGTGGCGGCAATCGCATCCGATCAGGAAGTTCCCGTCTATATCTGCATCAATAAGTGCGATCTGGATCCGGCGGTGGACCTTTTGCGGATCTACCGCAATGCAGGATTTCCGGTCATTCGCGCCAGCGCGGAGACCGGTGAAGGGGTGGAAGAACTCAGAACATTGCTTGCAGGTAAGTTTACGGCATTTACCGGTAATACAGGTGTAGGCAAAAGCAGTATGCTCAATTGCCTTTGCCCGGAACTGGGTCTTGCAACCGGTGAAGTGTCCGAGAAACTGGGAAGAGGCCGGCATACCACCCGACATGTGGAACTGTATCGGCTGGAGGAAGATACCTATGTGGCAGATACCCCGGGATTTTCTTCCTTTGATACGGACCAGATGGATGTAATGCTGAAGGAAAACCTTCAGTATGCATTCCCGGATTTTGAAGAATATCTGGGAAAATGCCAGTTCCACGATTGCTCCCACCGCTCTGAGCCGGGCTGTGCAATCCGGATTGCCGCAGAGGAAGGGAAAATCGAAAAGACCCGTTATGACAGTTATTTGCGGCTGTACGAAAAATCCAGCCAGATCAAACTCTGGGAAATGAAATAAAGCAAACGGAGCGTGTTCGTCGAACACGCACCGTTTCAGCCTTCCCCTGGGGGATTTTGTTGTGGCAATCTCCCCATAAATACACAAGAGTTCTTTTGCGTAGGGACGGATGCCCACATCCGCCCAATAAAGCCATAGTTACAGAGAATTTAGATATACCTCCAGCAGTCGCAGGGAGGTTTCTTTGTTTTTTGGAGTACAGGCGTTCAATCGGTCTAAAAGTTCTTCCTGCCGAATAATATCACGGTTGCTGTCTTGGGTGAGGATCTCATCTGGTGTGATATGCAGCACCTGACAGATTCGTAGGAGGGTCTCTATTCGCATATTCACAGTTCCCCGTTCAATATCTGCATAGGTACGGTCGGACAGACCTGCGGCTTCCGCTACTTCTGCTTGTGTCATTCCCGTTTTTTTGCGGATCGCAAGTAATTTGTTGCCAATGGCACGAAAATCGAAAAGTAGCATTTTGCTTCCTCCTTATTGTTTCTCTATAGGAATTATACTTCCTTTCTTTCTTGACAAACAGGAACTAAAGTGTATAATAACAAGAGGAATAGTTCCTGCAGCAACATAAGTTTATGCTGCAAAGACACTTTGTAAAAGAAACAGGAGGTTAAAATGAAAAAATTATTAAAAAGATGCTCGGCACTGGTGCTTACACTGTGCTTATTAACAACAATGCTTTCTACTATCGTTTCTGCGGAAAGTGAACAGCCGGCAGATCCCAGTGTGCTTGCTCAGCAATTTACTGAGCGGGTTAAATCCTTACAGACCCTTTCTGTAAAGATGGAAGATTTGCCACAGGAAAGAATTGCATCTGCAAATTCCGGTGCGGTCAGTTATTCAACCCGCGCAATTTCCAATTCAAATTACAACACATTGCGCAATTTTATTAACACTTATGGTTTGATGGATGATAACGGCAATAAAGTATATTTGGAAACGATCGAGGATTCTGGTTATTTACATTATTTCGCACTTACCAATCTCTCCTCTGGTATTCAATTTCGGTTGTTTACTAAATCTTCTGACTCGGTACGGGTCGATTGTTCGGTAGAATTTACTCTGACAAATAGCAGTAACTACATTTCAATCATTGGCAGTGCTGTTTGTTATTACTATAATTCAGCAGAAGATTTTGTTGCTCAGACAATTACTTATGACCAAAGAAACTACACAGATTCCACTACCTTGCCTTTTACTCAAAGCAGCATGTACGGTTATGTTACTGCCAGCGATTTCCGTATGCTAATGTCTAACGGAATGAGTCTGCTGTGCAAATATTGGGATGTGACAATCTATGGTTACTTGGGTTTCGGCTTAGTTGATCTGGGTTTCACAAACTACGATGGCTTGTCATCTTCTTGTACGAATCACATCTATGATAATGCCTGCGACGCCACCTGCAATAACTGTGGTGCTACTCGCACAGTAACCCACACCTATGACAGTAGTTGTGACACTACCTGTAATTGGTGCGGCGCAACCCGCACTACCGGCTACAGCCACAGCTACAGTTCTAACTGCGACGCAGCCTGCGATTATTGCGGGGCAATCCGCACACCTGTTAGCAATCACACCTTTAACGGGAATGTTGTATGCTCACGCTGTTATGCAATGTTCAGCGATGTGAGCACCACAAGTTGGCAGATCGATCCTGTGGTATATGTTTACGATAAGGGTCTGATGGCAGGCAAAGGCTCCGATCAATACGGCGATGTGAAATTCGACCCCAACAGCCGTCTGACCAGAGAGGAATTTGTGCAGGTTTTGTACAACGCAGAAGGAAGACCTTCTGCTAACATTCCCAACAGGTTCCCGGATGTGAAGAACGACTGGTACAAAAATGCAGTTCTTTGGGCAAACAAAGCACAGGTTGTGATGGGAATGGGCAACGGCAAGTTTGGCGTGGGAATGAAAATTACCCGCCAGGATCTGGCAGTGATGCTTTACCGCTATGCCCAGATGAAGGGCTATTCTCTGTACGCAGAAGAAGGAAGAATTGATGTATTTGCAGATGGCAACCTGGTTTCTGACTATGCAAAAAAAGGAATGAACTGGGCTGTTACCAATAAGATCCTGGGTGGTAAGGGAACTGCAGGTGCAGATATTTCCACTTTCCGCCTGGATCCTTTGGGCAATGCTACCCGTGCAGAGTGCGCCGTAATGCTGAAAAACTTTATGATGGAGTTTGAAGGCACCGGTGTTACGACCCATAGCGCTTATATGGCGGCTGAAGCAGACACACAGGTTACGATCGAAGCCTATGTTCAGGGCAATCAGGAATGGTGGAACGATACGATCATCCTTTATGCACAGGATACAGATGGC
>JAZNDD010000020.1:0-14696 GCA_045587865.1 Faecousia sp. | reverse complement strand
GGTATCGAACCCCAAAAATACAGATGGGACGCCGAGGGCGGCGTCCCCTACGAACAAGCTGTCAAACAGAAATTTGACACTTTTTGGAAATCGTGATAGGATATGAATAATCAAACAATCAGGAGCGATCTTATGAACCCTTATGCGCGCACGCAACTGTTACTGGGCAAAGAAGGTATGGACCGGTTACGCCATGCCCGGGTTGCCGTATTTGGTCTGGGAGGCGTTGGAGGCTATGTGGTGGAAGCCCTTGCCCGCTGTGGCATTGGTGCACTGGATCTTGTGGATCACGACACCATCAGCCTCACCAACCTGAATCGGCAGATCCTTGCCACACGCCAAACGGTGGGACAGGACAAGGCACAGGCTGCTGCAGACCGGGTATCTGCCATTGATCCTAATATTCAGGTAACACCCATTAAAGCGTTTTACGGTCCGGACACCGCCGATGCTTTTGACTTTACAAAATACGACTATGTGGTAGATGCCATTGATACCGTTACCGGCAAACTGGCACTGATCACTGCCGCAAAAGCCGCAGGCACACCCATTATCAGTTCCATGGGAACCGGAAACAAACTCGATCCCACCAAATTCCAAATTGCGGACATTTCCAAAACCTCTGTTTGTCCCCTTGCCCGGATTATGCGTAAGGAATGTGCCAAGCGGGGCATCCGCCACCTGAAGGTTCTGTTTTCTACGGAAGATCCTGCGCCACTAATGGATCATCCTGAGGAAGAAGAACTGCCGGATGGCCGCCGAAGCCTGCCCGGCTCTGTGTCCTTTGTCCCTTCTGTTGCAGGGCTGATCATCGCCTCTGAGGTAGTCCGAGATCTTACTTCCTGACTTTTTTCCCATTTAATCGAAAACGATAAAAACACAGTTTATTTATACCACCCCGCCCAATTGTACAATCCCACCTGTTATGGTAAAATAAAAGATATGAGGTAAGCCAATTATGAACATTGAACAAGCAGCCTATGCCTTCCGGACGGAAGGTCAGCCGGTAGCCTGTGTGGACTACGGTCACGGACACATCAACCGTACCTTAAAAATCACCACCGATACCGGTCGGGAATATGTTCTGCAGCGGATCAACAAATATGTGTTTAAGGATCCGGTAAAGGTTATGGCAAATGCCAGTGCCGTCACCGATTTTCTTCACAGCCGCAGCAGCCGCCCGGATGCGGCACTGCACTTCATCCCCACCCTGCAAGGCCTGTATTACCACCGGGATCCGGAGGGCGAATTCTGGAGAATGACCGACTTTTTAGGGGGTTTTTGTCTGGATGCCCCGGAAACCGATGCAGATTTTTATGAAAGTGCTCTGGCCTTTGGTCAGTTTCAGGAACTTCTGTCGGGCTTTCCGGCAGAAACCCTGTATGAGACCATTCCGGAATTTCACAACACCATTGACCGCTACCGTCAGCTTCGGGAATCTATTCGCGCAGACAATGTGGGCAGGAAAAAGTATGTTGCCGCAGAAATCGACTTTGCACTGAAACTGGAAGAACTGGGCGGCACTTTGCAGCGGATGCGGGAAACGGGTGAACTTCCCCTGCGTGTTACACACAACGACACCAAGTTAAACAATGTTCTTTTGGATAAGGACACCCGCAAGAGTCTGTGCGTGCTGGATCTGGATACGGTTATGCCCGGTCTGAGCGTATATGATTTTGGCGATTCAATCCGCTTTGGCGCAGCCACTGCCGCCGAAGATGAGCCGGATGCATCCAAAATGAAACTGGATCTGCATCTGTTCCAGGTGTATACCAAGGGCTATCTGGAAGCCGCACCCTCTTTGACAGACAAAGAGGTGGAGATGCTTCCGATGGGTGCGCTGATTATGACACTGGAAGTGGGCATCCGATTCCTCAAAGACTATCTTGACGGTGATATTTACTTCAAAACTGCATATCCCGACCACAATCTGATCCGCGCCCGGACGCAACTGGCGCTGGTTGCAGATATGCAGGAAAAATGGAACGAAATGAACCGCATCGTGCAGGAGGTTGCTTCTCAGGTGCGGAAATAATACCAGGAGGTATCATTATGCAATATCTGGGAATTCACTACAAAATAGAAAACGCACCCGTTTTGGATCCGGAATTTATTCCTTTTGGAATTTGGATCCGGGCCTATTTGCAAGGGGCCAAACAGCCGGTTGCCATTGCTGTGGAGCGCAGCGGCTCGGTTTCTGTCCGCCGCACATTCATTCACGGCACAGAGGATATGGCGCAGGCAGACTACCGGTATCTGGAGCGGTATGTAAAATTCCTGCTTTGGTCCATTGGCGGCAGCCGGGTATACATCTGCGGCTGTGACCAGATCGCCCAGAAATTGCAGGCTGCTTACAGTGAAGCCGGCACCCGTGCCTTTGACTGGGATTTCTTCCAGAAACTTTATGAAAAGCCTTTGGAAATCATTTCACTTCCCCTGGATCAGTGCCCCGCTGCCAACGAAACACCCCGTCCCATTGGCGGACATCTGGATGGTTGCCGGATCGGTTTCGATGCTGGCGGATCTGACCGGAAAGTCTCCGCTGTGATCGACGGCAAGTGTGTCTACTCCGAGGAAGTGGTCTGGCATCCCAAGAAAAACCCCGATCCTACATATCAGTATGAAGGTATTCTGGATTCCTTCCGCACTGCCGCATCCAAAATGCCCCGGGTGGATGCCATCGGCGTCAGTTCTGCCGGCGTCTTTATTGGCAATGCGCCGATGATCTCCAGCATCTTCTACTGCGTTCCCAGAGATCGCTGGGAGGAAGTAAAGACTGTTTTCGACCGGGCAGCTGCCCAGATCGGTGATGTGCCCATTGTGGTAGCAAACGATGGCGACGTATCTGCACTGGCCGGTGCTATGGGTATGAATGTGGGCTCCATTATGGGTCTGGCAATGGGTACCAGCGAGGCCGTGGGCTATGTGGATAAAGATAAAAATGTTTTGGGCTGGATCAACGAACTGGCCTTTGCCCCTGTGGATCTTTGCGAAGATGCCCTGATCGACGAGTGGTCCAGCGATATTGGCGTAGGCTGCAAGTATTTCTCTCAGGATGCCGTGATCAAACTGGCTCCCAGAGCAGGCATCACCCTGGATGAGAACCTGACTCCCGCTGAAAAACTCAAGGAAGTCCAAAAACTGATGGAGCAGGATGACCCCCGGGCACAGAAGATCTTCGAATCTATCGGTGCATACCTTGCCTACACTGTGGATCTGTATTCCCAGTTCTATGACTTAAAGCACCTGATGGTTCTGGGTCGTGTCATGTCCGGCAAGGGTGGCGACACCATTCTCGCCACCTGTCAGGAAGTGCTGAAAAACGAATTCCCTGACCTGTACGAAACCGTAAAGGTAATGCTGCCGGACGAAAACACCCGTCGGGTGGGCCAGTCTGTGGCTGCTGCCAGTCTGCCTGAGCTGAAAAAATAAATCAAAGGCAGCACCCCGGTGCTGCCTTATCCATTTACATACAAGGAGAAATACTATGTTCTTTAAAAATGCCAGAATTTACTGCAGTGATTTTCAGTTTCATACCGGTTCTTTTGAAGTGACCAACGAGGGTCGTTTCGGTGCGATCCTGCCGGAAAATGTTCCTGCGGATGCCATTGACCTGAATGGTGCAACGGTCATTCCCGGTCTTGTGGATGTGCATATCCACGGCGCTATGGGCGCGGATTTTTCCGATGGCGATGTGGCGGGCATCACCAAAATGGCCGCCTATCTTGCATCCCAGGGCATTACCTCCTTCACCCCTGCTTCTATGACCCTGCCCTACGAGACCCTGAAAAATGCCTTTGCCGCTGGCAAAAAACTCCGCGATAACCGCCCGGAGGGCTGTGCCCGTCTGATGGGTGTGCAAATGGAAGGCCCCTTCTTCTCCGAAAAGAAAAAAGGTGCACAAAACGGCGCTTACCTGCAAAATCCGGATTTTGAAGCCTTCAAAAAGCTCTACGATGACTGTGGCGGGCTGATCGCTATTGCGGATGTGGCTCCTGAGCTGCCCGGTGCTAAGGAATTTGTGGAAAAGGCAAGTAAACTGTGTACTGTTTCTGTTGCCCATACGGACTCCGATTATGACCACGCCGCCGCCGCTTTTTCTGCCGGTGCGCGTCATCTGACCCACCTGTATAACGCAATGCCCGGCATCCACCACCGCAATCCCGGTGTGATCCCCGCCGCTGTAGAGAACCCCAATGTGCGTGCAGAAGTGATCTGCGACGGTCAGCACGTCCATCCCGCCTCTGTACGCCTGGCATTTTCTATGTTTGGCGCAGACCGGATGATCCTGGTATCGGACGCCCTGCGCTGTCTGGGACTGCCTGAGGGCGAATATGAACTGGGCGGTCAGCAGGTATTTTTAAAGAACAACCTTGCCCGGCTTGCCGACGGCACCATCGCCGGCTCTGCCACCAATCTTTATGACTGTATGCGCAAGGCGCTCAACTTCGGCATTCCGGAAGCAGATGCCATCCGGGCTGTCACCTTTAACCCCGCCTGCGCCATCGGCAAGCAGGATATGATCGGCTCTATTGAAACCGGCAAATTTGCAGATTTCATTGTCTGCAATAATGATTACACCGAAAAGCAGGTCTACCTGAACGGCAAGAAAATCTAATAAATCCGCCCCTCTCCTACACATGGAGAGGGGCGATTGCAATGATACAAAGATACGGTAGATCGTTGCAGGGAACGCCACACAGGGCGTTCCCTACGATGTTATTCGACGCATCTTCGTAGGGGACGGGTTTCCCGTCCCGCAAGAGCCTCCCCTGTGTAAGGGGAGGCAAAAATCTTCGATTTTCCACGGAGAGGTTGCCGGAACGGCACTTTAGGCCGTTCCCTACAAGGACAATGGATTTTCCTCCCAATTTTACAATCCGTCCGCAATGCGGACACATTCATTTTGCATTATAAAGCGGGCGGCAGATTGCCGCCCCTACATTGCATTTTGCATTCTTATTGCGCCTGTGTGGCGCTGGAACGGCACATAGGCCGTTCCCTACGATGTTATTCGACGCATCTTCGTAGGGGACGGGTTTCCCGTCCCGCAAAAGCCTCCCCTGTGTAAGGGGAGGCGAAAATCTTCGATTTTCCACGGAGGGGTTGCCGGAACGGCACATAGGCCGTTCCCTACATTTTATTTTATTTCGCAACACAGATATCAAAGAAAGAGCGTGCAGCTGCACGCTCGTTCTTGTCTGTTACATTTCTTTACCGGAGATCTCTACACCTGCGGAGGTAATCATAGGAATCAGTTTGAAATTCTCTACGCTCTCGGTTTCATCGACTGTAACGGTAATATAAATATCCTCATTTTCGTTGCAGCTTTCTGCCCAGGTCTTTGTGAAGGACAGTCCCGCTGCTGCGTAGGTATCCTCAGTCTGACCATCCCAAACCATTTTCACCTTGATCTGCACATCAGAATCTGCCTGGATCAATTCGTACAGCGGTGCAAACTTCTCCGCTTTGATCTTAAACCAGTACTTGTTGCCGCCGGTAACCGTGCAAGACTGCACATCCATTGCAAAGAACCGATAACCACCGGCTTCATCATCATACACAGGAAGCTGTGCATTATCCGGACTCATCAGATTACCTTCCGCGTCAGTAATCTTTAGTATGCCCCTTGCTTCCTCACTGGTATCTACAACAGCACTGCTGCTATAAGAGAGTACCGAATCAACAATCAATTCATAGCCATTCAAATCCAGTGTCACACCAGGTGCAATCGTAATATCATCCTCAAGCATATCCGTATGCAGAGAAACATTCTGTCCAGCTTCTGCTGCAGAAAGGGCATCCATCAGGCTGATATAGCTGCCAACCTTATTCCCTTCTCCATCTGTAACAACAATTGCACTGCCGTTTTTACTATCGTATATAAATACAGGCAAATAGGTTTTAAACCCCATATATTCAATCTCAGCCATCGAATATCCTGTTTCTGAAAATGTTACTGATGTTACATAATCCTGGGAAATAATTTCCGTACTGCCATCCTCATATTCAACACTGATCGTCAAACCGGAAAGATCCAAATCTTCGTCAATTGCAAACTTAATCTTATTCGGATTCGTGCTAACTGATATGGCTGTAATTTCCGGTGCTGTAATTTGTACAGGAATAAAGGTATAAAAACCGCCATAGTTAATTTCTGCATACTTTAAGCCTGCAGATGCCGTACTCGGCAAATTAATCTCATATCCGGTAAGGGTCTGTGTCTTTCCATCTGAATAAATTCCGGTAACAGCCACAGAACTTGTGTCGATTTCTTTTCCTTTTTCTGCCGTCAAGCAAGACACTTCTGTGGGTAAATCTGCACGAATACCGCATAAAACCGCATCTAATGTAATTGCAGATTTTGCGACAAATCCTGTGTAAGAAGAAGTTTGAACGCAATAGTAACCATCCAATTCAAATAGAACTTTTACACGTGCTCCCGCAGCAAGCGGCCCCATTTTGGTATATGCTGTATCCCCATATGTTACAGCTGTTGCACCGCCATCTGTTCTGTGGTAAGCATAAACTTTGGTGTTCACAGTTGCATTGTTCTGTCCAGTAGGATTGAGCGAATAGTAATCTGAAGCTAAAGGAACACTTCCGGAAACAGTTACAGCGCTTGTGGGCAAATACAGCAACACTCTATTGGAAGCACTTACAGAAGTCGCACCCCAAGGAATAAACGCAAGGTAGAAGTTGCCGTCTTTACACAAAACGTGAACAGAATCGTTCTTCCACACACCTTGTCCCGCTATTGTTCCTGCTGAAGTGCTCGGCAAAAGGTACCCCTTGCTGTCAGATTTTCCGGTACCGTTTGCTTTACTCGTTTTGGCTTTGGTGACCTGAACAGTATATGTAGTTGTTAATGGGCCATAGGTAACTGTAATCGTTTCTTTGCCTTCTTTGGATAGGGTTGTCGGCGTGCAAGTAAATCCTTCTGTAATTGTTTCAAAGGAGCCATCCGCATAACCAACCATCAATCTGATGTTTGCGGTATTTAATGCATCTCCAACATAATAGACATTATCTTTTCCAATAGATGTAAGCTGAATACTTTGAATGCTATCATTTCGCCACTGTGCATACAGTGTGTAACTATGATCGCCACTAACGGCTACAAGGGGTGACTCCAAAGAAATCGATTCGCCACTGGCAAACACCTTTTTGCTATAGCTCTGATCAGAAATCACACTTTCTATTGCCCAGGTGTTTTTATCGGTATACCAAAGGCCATCACTGCGTTGAATTGCCCAGCCTGTAAAGGAATGTCCTTCTTTTATAAACTGAGATTCCGGAAGGGTTACACTGTCACCCTTAATATAACTCTTTCCTTCCATTGCGCCACTGCCGCCATTGGCATCAAAGGACAATGTAATATTTGCCGGGTTACTTTCTTCCCAAATTGCATAAACAGTTACCGTCTTGCTTCCATTCTTTAGATCGGGAACTATTTCTTCTGGCTTAATTGCTTGATCTTGGTCAATAATCGTGCCGCCATCTGTTGACAAGGACCATCCAACGAACTTGTAACCTTCTCTTATAAGACCAAATGTAGTGTCATTGCACAACCCAGTGTTGACTGTCACACCGTAAGTCATATTGGTAACGCGCATAGCAGAATTGCTTGTCTTGTATACATAGGAAGAACTTAAATAATGACTTGCCGCTCTTAATGTCGCGGTTTTGGAAACATATTGTGAAATCACAATCCAGCCTGTATCGCTGCCGACTGTAGTTTTGCCCCAAGTGTAGCCATCTGCCGTCTTTGTATCCCCAACATTCACATTAAAAGTGGTACCCTTTGATAAAACTTTAATTTTAGTATAGCTTGTACCGGCACCTTTGCGAAGCGTTAGTCCATCATCTTCTGTCACCTTATATGTATAGCCTGTAACATCGGAATTGGGAATTGTGCCGCCATTGGCGTGATACTTTACGGATAACACAGGCGTATCTGCCCCCGATCCAGTCAATGTATTATCCGTAAGATGGCGAATATAAAGCAGATCATTTTGAATCTCCGATACCGTTTTCTTTCCCCAATTTATTTTACAAGGACCTGCCTTATTGCAATCCGCATAATAGATATATGATGATGTGACTTTATAAACAAAAATGGTATGATCATTAGTATCCTTTTTCCCATTTCCGTTGACATCAAGACGTACAACATCACCTGCGTGTATTTGTCTGCTCTTGCTAGTATATTCCTCCCAAGTATTAGCATTACTACCAAAAATTTTATGTGCTAGTAAGAGTGCAAATCCGTGGCACTGATAAGCCACATCGCTACCAGACAACACAAATGTTCCGCAATTACTTGAGTATGTATACGATTTGCTACATGCTGTACTGCCAACCAACGATGTACCCTTATATTTTCCGGATTCAACAGTTCCGTTTTTGTTGCTCCAATATTTTCCGCTTGGATATTCTTGCTTCAAAGTAGCAATTTTTTCTGCAAATTGTGCTTCGGTAGGTATACTGGCCGCATTTGCTGTCAAGGTTAGCTGTGGCAAAATACCTGCGAATAAGCACAGAGCCAGAAGCAAAGCCGCCAATTGTTTAAGCTTTTTCATAAAATTCCTCCCGTTTAACATACTAACTATTACTGTATAGGCATATTTTCGCCTATGTAGTTTATGTTATTTTAGCATAGTTGCCTATATAATTCAAGTATAATTTCACTCGATAGGCGGTGACACTATTGGATTATTATAAAATCGGTCAAAAAATCCGCAAGCTTCGAAAAGCCCACGGACTGTCGCAGGAAGAACTTGCAGAACGAGTGGACATTTCCACTACCCATATGAGCCATATTGAAACCGGCAACACCAAATTAAGCCTGCCGGTCCTTGTGTCGATCGCAAAAGCCCTGGACGCCCGGGTGGATGATATTTTAAACGAAAGCACTGCCTGCACCGCACTGGACGAGATCTCCGCAGTCTTAGACCGCTGTACGCCTCAGCAAGCCAATGTTATCGCCAGCACTGTAAAAGCAGTGAAGCTGTCTATGGATAAATATTTATAACACCTATTATATGCTTGTAAAGCTGTCTCAGAACAATGAGACAGCTCTTTTTCTGCGCATATTTTCAAGCCTTCCCCTGGAGGAAGGGAAGGGGGGGGATCGCTTGCGGTGGATGAGGTAGAAAATATTAGGACGCGGTTTGCCACGTCGCTTCGCTCCTCGCAAAGACAGGATTTTCGATACCCCTTCGTAGGGGTCGTCGACTCTACGACCCGTCTTGGGTCGCGGGGTTCGATGCCCCGTGATCCAAGCTTTTCCTTATCTGCAGAAAATCCGCCCATCGAGGGCGGTTTTTCTGACGGGCAGCCGAGGTCGTCTGCCCCTACGCACCCCGACCAACAATATAGGCGCAGCCGGAAATCGGCTGCGCCCGCAAAATTTATATCAGATTTTTATTGAGCACCAGGGTGCTGTGCAGAAACAGCACATCTGCATCCTGGAAGTCCACATACTGTCCCAGCACATCCACAGAAATATACCGGATATCCACCAGGGTCACACTGGCATAATCCTGCACCAAAAGGGGTGCCAGACTACTGCCGAAGGAGTCCCGGAACAGGATCAATTTCCGATTTCCCGTGGCATTGGGATTATCGATCCGCAAAAGTGACTGAGATCCGGACAAAAATACCTCGTACTGGTCTTTTCCGTAGAGTTTTTCCCAGTCATAAATCCCGGTGGTCTTCCCTGTCTCGTAATGATACACTGTACAGGCGTTCAGCAATTCATTTTCCAGAATATACATTGTTTCCGGTTTCATTGGCAGCGCTGCCTGTCCATAGTACACACCATAGAAGGGCCGATCCAGCAGGGTTTGGGTGAAATCCCCTGCTTTCGGATAGGTCACACCCATAGCCTGGCTCAGCTTTTTCGCCACAGGCAGAATATCCTCCTGCCTCCAGTGGGTATCGGTATAGTAGTAGTTCCCAATTCCCAGGCAATCCGTAATATCTACATACTGCGCCCAGGGCATACCTGCCTGCACCTGGGAAAACAGCTTCTCATAGTCAAGGGCAAGGTAGCCATTTTCCTCCGCCAAATAATAGCCCTTATCCGGCACAACAGTGGTATAGATCTTGCTGCCACTGTCCTTGAGATACCGGTCATAGACCCGCTGAAACTGCTTCAGGGCGTGGTCAACGGATGCTTCATCCAAAGGGTATTCCATCTGTGCCGCGTGTCCGTTGGCAATATAAATTGCATTATTATCCCGCTGGTTAAACACATAATAGTGGGTCAGGGACTTGATCTGACGGAAACGGTCCCGCTGGGGGAATTGATCCAAAGTGTATTTTTCAAACTTTGTCATAAATTCCCCACTAAGCACAGTCTCTCCAGAGAGTTCCGGCATTTGGGCAAGGGGTCTGCGCTCTGCATCTGATGTGTCCTTTTTCGGGCCGAACCAGGCAAAGCCTGTCAATAAAGCCCACACAAGTACCAGCAGTGCAATTCCAAAACTTCTGATTTTCTTCATAACACTGCCTCCTTAAAACCGGAAATACAGGAAGGGACTAAAGGACCCGTCCACCAGATAAGCACTACAGGCCAGCAGCAATAAGATCAGTACAATCGGTTCCAGGATCTTGCCGACCCCGGTTCTGCCTATACGGTCTGCAGTATCCCGCACCAAGGGTGTGGCACCGATAAAACCTACGGCAAACAGTATGGCATAACTGCGTAAATAATAGAGTGTTTCTGCCGTCATCGTCGGTAAATTGCCAAAGCCGAACATTCCGGCCAGGTCACTGCCTGCCTGGGAAATCGTTTCTGCATTAAACAGCACAAAACTGATCACCACCAGCAAAAGCACATAGCACCGGCGCAGGATCGTGGGAAGTTTTTGCAGACCGGGAATCCATTTTTCCAGCAGTAGCAATACTGCAAACATCAGTCCCCACAGCACGAAATTCCAAGCCGCACCGTGCCACAGTCCCGTAAGCATCCAGACGGTCAGAATGTTAAAGACCCAGCGAGCCTTCCCTACCCGGTTGCCGCCCATCGGGATATACACATAGTCCCGGAACCAACTGCCCAGACTAATATGCCACCGGCGCCAGAACTCTGTAATGCTTTTGGAAAGATAGGGATAGTTAAAGTTCTCAATGAAATGAAAACCAAAGATCCGTCCCAAGCCGATCGCCATATCTGAATAACCGGAAAAATCAAAGTAGATGTTTAAGGTAAAAGCAATGGCGTACATCCAATAAAATACCACAGAAGGTTCGCCCGACTGGCGGAACAGTTTCATCAGCAACGCAAAATTATCCGCCAGCAGGATCTTCTTGGACAAACCAATTAAAAACCGACGGATGCCCAGGGTGATCTCCTCCCACTTATGGGTGCGGGAATTAAGTTCCTGGGTCACATCCACATAGCGGACAATGGGACCGGCAATCAGTTGGGGAAACAGCGCCACATACGCGCCGAAACTAACGGGATTTTTCTGCACCTGCGCAGTACCCCGGTATACATCAATGGTGTAACTTAAGCACTGGAAGGTATAAAAACTAATGCCCACAGGCAGTGCCAGTTTCAAAAGTGGAACACTTAATCCGGTTGCCTTGTTGAAACTGTCCACAAAGAAATCTGCGTACTTAAAAATTGCCAGCAAGCCTAAACTGATGACGACCGATAGTATCAGGAAAAATTTCTTCCAGGCGTGAATCCGGATCTTGCCGATAGCCAGACCGCAACCGTAGAACAGCAAAATGGTTGATACCATCAAAATCACATACCGGGGCTCTCCCCAGGCATAAAATACCAGCGAAGATACCAGCAGCACTGTATTTTTCAGTGCCCTGGGCACCAAAAAATAGATTGCGATCACAGCCGGCAGGAAATAATACAAAAAAGGTATGCTGGAAAACAGCAAGTTGTTCCCTCCCTTGTTTATCATTCAAATTTCTGTTTGACGGGCAACACTTAACCGCCCGCCCAAAGCCTTCTCCTGGAGGAGAAGGTGGCAAAAATCGGCACTTCGGAACCGATTTTTGACGGATGAGGTGGTAAATCGAAAGCCAGTTACACCTCATCAGTCAGCTGCGCTGACAGCTTCTCCTCGAGGAGAAGCCTTGGCGGGTGCGCAAACAGCCCGATAAACAGGAATTTCACTTCCATAGCAAAAAAGCAGCGGGCTGACCCGCTGCTTTTTTATCTTTTTAGCCGGTAATTGCCTCGTCTACAACCAACTGTGCAGCAGGATATGCAGATACAAATTTGGTCTCAAAGGAACCCATCGCATCATTGACGCCGTATGCGACCAGCACATACTCATCTGCAATCACAGCAATCAGCAGGCTCTCGGGCATACCGCACATCCACTGGTTGCCGGTAACAGCAGTCTTCATTGCAGTGACAAAAGCATCTGCATCGGCAGCGCTTACGCAGTAAACACCGCAGTTAAAGGTGTTGCTGTTCATCATATGGGTCATTGTTGCAGCATCGGTGATCTTAGCATGCTCGGCTTCGGGAACCAGCATCTTATAGATCAGTTCCTCACCTTCGGTCAGATTGAACTTGCCGGGAGCGGAGGGCATCATATAGTTTTCGTCTGCCTCCATCTGTGCGGTGTGGTAAGCATTATCGCCGCCAACAACAGCGAACTTCTCTTCTTCACCGTACAGTGCCCAAACAGTCTCCAGAACTTCCAGTGCGCTTGCGGGGGCTACTACAGCCTCTGTGGTCTGAGTAGGAGCAGCAGTAGCACCGGTGGTGTCGGTGTTTGCGTCCTTCTTGCCACAACCTGCGGCCATTGCTGCTACCATTACCAGTACCAACAACAAAGAAATCAGTTTTTTCATTTTGTATTCTCCTTAAATCGTTTTTGTTTTCTATTTTTGTAAATTGCGTGCCCTGTCAGCAAAAGCAGGATGCCCAGCACTGCACCGGCAGTATCGATCACCACATCCCGGATTCCCGGGCCCCGATCCGGCACAAAGCACTGTATTCCCTCATCTGTACAAGCCACAAGGACACTATAAATTATGCTGCGCCAGGGCTTTTTCCCCAGCATAAAGTGGAGCCAACATAAGATGGTTCCCAAACAGCAAAATTCCATAAAATGGGCAAGTTTCCGCAGTAGGCCGTGTCCTGTTTGCGGTTTACCCTCTCCAGGGAAAAAATAAGAAAGCAGATTTTTGACCCAGCCGCTGATTGCTCCGGATATTTCTCCGGGAAGCAAAGAATTGCCCCAAATGAACATTAGATTTAATATCAGCAATGTGATACAAAATCCCATTCTTCTCTTTGTTCTTATCATCATTTTTTCACTCTAACAGGCCTTGTACTAAAATCTTTACACCCAAAAATACCAGTATCACACCGCCGAGTATTTGTGCTTTCTTTTCAAATTTGCTGCCAAAGACATTGCCAACCTTCACACCGATTGCGGACAGAAGGAATGTGGTTGCACCAATCAGCAGCACAGCAAAGTATATGCCCATATCTGGCTTGTCAGTAGCCAGCGCAACACCGGATGCCATCGCATCAATGCTGGTAGATACTGCCATAATGAACATTGCCTTAAAACGAAGGTCTGCGTTATGCTCCTCTTCTTCATTGCTGAAGGCTTCCTTGAACATATTCGCGCCAATAAACAACAACAATCCAAATGCGATCCAATGGTCAAAGGTATTGATCTCTTTTGCAAACAGCGATGCAAGAAAATAACCGATTAGCGGCATCAATCCCTGAAATCCGCCAAACCAAACACCGCAAATTGCGCTCTCACGCAAGCCCGCTTTCTTCATCGACAGCCCCTTACATACAGAAACCGCAAAGGCATCCATACTTAAACTCAGGGCAAGCAACAGCACCTCATAAAAAGCCATAAAAAAACCTCCGTGCTTTTTTGTGAACACGAAAGTTTGCAGAAAGAGCGTGCCCACGCGATCCGTCTCGTCATTTAAGGTTAGGCCAGGGTATATCCCAGTATGTTGACCTAGCCCCGCTACACGCGTTGACTACTCCCTTTTCGCTTGGGATTATACCATTATTCCCCAGGCTTGTCAAGGGATGATGTCTCTTATGCAAATGCTTTCACTCGTCGCCTTATTTCACCGGATGCTCCCGGATGTATTCCTCCAGGATCTGGGTCGCCAGCATCACCATTCGGGTGCAGGGCCGCTTGGCGTAAAACTCTGCCGTCCTAGGGGTAGGATTGGGATCTGACGGAGGATTTTTCAGGATTTCACGGCAGACAATGCTCCCTGCCTGCTCCCGGAATTTTCCCGCTAAATGCTGAACAAGAGAATAATGTTCTTTTTTTTCTTTGTCATCATTGTAACTGTCGTAGCCATATAACAGTCCCGCCACCAACAACATACCGCTCACTGCGCCGCAAACTTCCCGCATCCGGCCCATACCGCCTCCAAAGGAAGATGCCATCTTCGCCGTAAAGGATTCATCCAGTCCTGTTACATCGCAAAAAGCCATCGCCACAGCCTGTGCGCAATTATGTCCTTTTAGAAATAGTTCTGCCGCATATAAGTCTCGTTCCATAAGTTCACCCCTTTGACCGCATTTTATCATACCATCCCGCATTTTACAACCCACCGAAAAATGTAAATTTTAGCACAAATTGAATGGGGATTTTTTCGCAAATGCCCTTGACAAACCGCTAACTGCCTGCTATAATGCAGGAGTTATCTGCAAAAAAGCAATA
>JAZNDD010000019.1:0-6936 GCA_045587865.1 Faecousia sp. | reverse complement strand
AAGAAGGAATACTATCGCTGGACCGACCTGACAAGAGATGCTGTTGGCGGCGGCTCCCGTATTATCAGCTTTACTGAGACTGAGCCCGGTGCCGGTGAGCTGGTAATGGGCTTCTGGAATGCAGAGTTTATCGCCACCTATAATATCTACACCGGCGAGACAGTGTGGATGGATTCTGCCGGACAGACTGACTCCATTGGCTACTACAAGGGCATCCTTTACGGCGGCTGCTACTCTGCCACCGTTCTGGTAGAGCTCCACAGAGAAACCAACGAGATCATTCAGCGCTTTAAGCTGGACCACGACATCACCGGCCAGAAGCGTCTTCTGTCTATGGAAACCGGCGGCGACCATGTGTTCGTAGGCTCTGTCCCCGGAACCCATATCAATGGCGGTGCGCTGACTGTGTATAATACCCTCAACGGACAGTGGTACTATGAGCGCAATATTGTCCAGGATCAGTCCATTATCGATATGGCATACTGGAATGAAATGGTGTTCGTTGCCTCCTCCCGCGCAGGTGGCGACAATGCTCCGGATATGGGTGATTCTGCACTGATCGTTGCTTACGACTACTTAAACCGCAAGACCATGGCAACTCTGGATCTGAGAGATTACATTCCCGGTCTTACCAGCCCAATCCATTATGTCTACGGCCTAACCGCTGACCCCAATGCTGAGGAAAACGGCAGAATTTGGGCACTGGTATCTGATACACTGGTATGCTTTACCTTCGATAAGGAAACCTGCAAATTCGATGTGCAGGTGGTAAAGGATATGGGTCACACCAATTACAACATCTCCTCCGGTGTTGCAAGAACCCAGGCCAAGTGTATGTTCATTATGGAAAAGAACCAGATGTATGTAATGTTTAAGGATGCAGGTATGCAGCTCATTACGCTGGAAGACTGGAACGCACCCGTGGGCCAGGTGAAGATCGCATCTCAGGAAAAGATTATGGGCTACAAGCCTGAGGAGCACATCATCGCTGAGGACGGCAATCTGTACTTCGGCAACGAAGCGGACCTGATGATGATTCCTTTGAATGTTACCGACGAGGATTGGGCAATCGCCCAGAAGATGGATGAACAGATCCAGGCACTGTATGACACCGAGATCACCCTGGCAAGTGAGGCCGCTATCCGCACTGCCCGCAGCGATTATGAGAGCCTGAGCTGGCGGTATAAGGCACTGGTCCAGAAGCTGGAGCTGCTGCAGGAAGCAGAGTCTGACATTCTGGAATGTAAGATCGATGCAGGCCTGCTGGAGGCAGGGGATATTGATGCAGATGATTATCCCGTAATGCTGGAGTTGCACGAGGAGTACAATGGACTTACCACTGCCCGTCAGAAGCGCTATGTTAAGAACTACAAGGCTCTGAAGGAAGCTTACGAGACCTCCTCCGCTCTGAACGACCAGCGACTGGCAGCTGCAATGCAGGAGAAGGTCAACGGCTTGAAGGACATTATGCCCATCGAGACCCTTGAAAAAGAGCCTCAGGTGGTTGCAGTGCGCACAGAGTTTGAGGCAATGCCCGGCAGACAGAGAATTTTGGTGGACACCACCATTCTGGAAGAAGCCGAAGCACAGGTCGCAGTGCTGCGTAAAGCACTCGTTAAGGAAGTTGAAGCACTGATCCAGGCAATTCCTGCCCAGATCACTTTGGAGGCAGAGCCTGCGATCACTGCAGCCCGCGAGGGCGTGGATAAGCTGACCGCTCTGGAGCGTAAGGAAGTGTCCTACTCCAAGCTGGAAAGCGCAGAAGCAAAGCTGAGAAACCTGAAGAACGCACTTGCAAAGGCTGAGGAATTCGATGCCCTGATGAAGGAAATCGGCATCGTTACCCTGGGGGATGCTGAGCGGATCGCCAACGCAAGAAAGGTTTATAACAGCCTGAACGAAACTGCCCGCGCCTTCTGTAAGAAGGCTGGCAAGCTTAATAGAGCTGAGTTCATCCTGGCAGGCCTTCAGACCTGGATGATCCCAGTGATCGTGGTAGTTGATCTGGCTGCAGTTGCTGTGATTTTCCGGAAGAAAATCTTCAAGGGCAAGAAAAAGGAAGAAGAGCCTGTAGAGACGGAAAACTAACAATTAGAAAATGTAGGGGAGGCTAATAGCCTCCCGCTGCAAGCCCTCGAAAGAAGAAGGTTAAGCGGGCGGCAGATTGCCGCCCCTACAATTGCGGTCCAATCTACAGGTCATTGCGAGCCTGCGACTGCAGGCGTGGCAATCTCCATAGTAACATTGTTCAAAATCTAATCCCGGAGATCGCCGTAACCAGTCTGCGGACTGGTCTGGCGATGACACAGAGGTGCGATGGCTGCACAAAACCACCGAAAACCCTGTCATTGCGAGGGCGCAACGCGCCCGTGGCAATCTCCTTTGATGTTGCATTTTGCACTTAAAATTGCTTGTCTCCTACCCTAAATAGCAAAGGCCCGGCGGACTTGTCCGTCGGGTCTTTGCATTATCTTCCGGTTCGTCAAATTTCTGTTTGACGCACAGTTTGGTATACGCACAATACCTTGGCCCCCTCCCTGAGGGGGCTGTCACCGCAGGTGACTGGGGGAGTGTCCTATCTTAAGGACGACCCTCCCCCCGCCAAAAATCGGTTTCGAAAAGCCGATTTTTCCCACCTCCCTCAAAGAGGGAGGCAAGGGCGGGTGCGTTATTCGAAACAGCCCGATAAACAGAAATTTATCAGTCAAGGGCGAAGGGGAAATAGGCGGGTTTTTCTAAAGTGCGGTCAAGGGAATAATACATTGCAAAAGGCTTGTCATTTCCCGGGGTGCGGAAACGGCCCTGCTTTTTGCCAAATGCGGCAACGATCCCCGGGGCGAAAGCCGGATCGCCCAGAAATTCGGTCACGATCAGTGTGTCGCCCTCTGCGGTGGCACTTAAGAGGAAATCCTCGCCCATATAATAGAAATACTGCTCGTGCAAGAAAGTCAGCATAGGCACTGCAGGCGCTACACTGCCTGCAGGCAGGTAGCTTTTCCGGCGATGAAAATAGTCGTCCATCTCAATAAATTTGAGCGATGCAGCTCCGTCAGCCTTACAGGTGAATTCATTGACACTGCAGCAGGTGCGGTAGCCCATTTTTTTGTAAAAGGGGAAAAGATCTGCATTGGCTGGAACCAGAAGTGCGCCTGCATATCCCAAATCTTTCAAATGCCGGTGGGTGTCTTCCATCAGTAGCCGACACAGACCTTTCCTCCGGTGGGCTTTGTCCGTTGCAATGGCATATAGATAGGCAATTTTTTTGCCGCTAAATTCGCAGTCGAACCAGTAAAGGGCTGCAACCACCTTGCCGTCAATGGATATTTGCCGGCAGCGTTCAGGGGCGTAGCCTAAGGTGAAAAAGCTGTCAAGAAATGCATCTGTGTCCCCAAAGGCCTGCTTCCAAAGCCGGCGCAGGGGTGGGATACTTGTTGGCTTATCAATAATCATAACCGTCCTCCAGCAGACACGCCCAGTTCTTCTCCACAAAATGGTCAGGATTATAGGATAGCTTTGCCTTGCGCAGACCCTCCAGACCCATATCCTCCTCCCGGTTCAGCCATTGCAGTTCCGGGTATTTTCCCTTCAAATACCGGGCAAATTCGCAGTTGATAGCAGGATAGGCTCCGTCTGCCTCCTCCAGCGCCTTTTCAAACTGCACATCAAAGGTCTCCTTGGACAGGGCAGAGCCCAGTGTCATAGCCAAAAGCGTATCCCCGTCTATCAGAACAAGACCCTCCATACCCAGCTCCTTGCGGTATTGCAGCGCCTTTTTCAGGGCACTGCGTTCCATATGGAAATCCGCGTGGGGGTCAGCGGACAGCCGCTGGGCATACCAAGTGTCTAAAAGCGCGGAAACCTGCGGGGTATTTTCGTCGGTGATCGGTTCAACCCTGTAATTCGGGTGCGCCTGACGGAAGCGGTTAAAGTGATTGCGCTTGCGCTGATATTTGCGCCCTGCCAGGGTGGCAAGATCGTCGATGGAATATACATAGTCAAAGCCGTCCCGGTCGAAATGGTAGCGAAACATACCCGGGTAGAGCTTTTCCAAAAGGGCACAGTCGTCCTGAGAAAGACTGGTCAGCCGGCATGGGATACCACGCACTTTGGCATCATGGATGATGGCATCCAGGGTGGGCTTCAGGTCCTTGCCAAGGGGGAAGGGGTACACACTTTTCCGGTTAAATTGGGAGAAAAATGCCAGATTGCCTTGGTGAAACGCCACCTTCTGGCGACCCCACAGGTAGAGATTTGCAAAATTATATTCACAGCCCCGTTCCGGGCTGCCCTCTAAAAATTTTTCGTATTCTTCCTTTTGGGAAAGGGTTAAAGGCTTAAAGTCGATCATACTATCACATCCTTTTAAGCATTGTACCACATTTTTCCCGGTTTTACAACAAGACAGACAAAGACAAATTTCTGTTTGACGCCTAACTGTTGTAGGGGCTGGCGCCCTCGACAGCCCATCAGGAAATCTGACCTCGACGGGCAGATTTCCTGCAATTTGCCCATATTTCTGGTTTTTAGGGGCATCGAACCCCTAAAAACCAGATGGGACGCCGAGGGCGGCGTCCCCTACACATCGTTCGATTAACAGAAATTGGAAGGCATAAAAATCACCAGTCCGGTTGGACTGGCGATTTTTGATGTAAATTACATATCGAAGGGTTCCATACCCAGAACCGGGTGGCCAACTTCGCCCAGGTATTCCAGCAACTGCTCGGGATCCTCAGTGCAGACGGTCTCGTCTGCGATCATATCGGTGAAGTTCTCCACACCGTACATATCCAGAACAGTAGCATCCAGACGCTCGCGCATCTGATCCTTCAGCATCTTGGGCATCCAGACAATACGGCCGGGGCCGCCTTCTGCTGCGATGAACTTCTTGGAGGAGATGAAGTGCTTGCCGTGGCCCATAAAGCCAGGTGTCTGCACGCCACCGCCGGTCATAGAAGCCATTTCGGAGAAGCTCATACCCAGAGGTGTCATACCGGGATGCTCACGGCAGGTGATAACCACGCCCATAGAGCAGGGCTCAACACCGCAGATACACTCGAAGCAACCACAGGAGGTCATAGGATCCTGGAACAGGGAGTACAGAGTGATCTTCTCAACAGCACCCTGAGAGTACTTGTTGACAGCCTCATCCATAGAATCGTAGCGGCCCAGCTTTTCGTCCTGGCAGCCGGTCTTCAGGATGGGCTGGCAAGGACCGTTGGGATCCAGCTCCTGGGTAGCCTTGGCGTCCAGCCAGGAAACAGCGCCACACAGACCCAGACGCTCGGGAGTAACGATACAAACGTGGCTGGGGGAGAATGCCTGACACATAATACAGGTGTAGAAGGTGTCCACGGACTCGTCGGTCATAGAAGCCAGTCTTGCATCGCGCTTGTTGAAGATCTCGTTTGCCTTGGCACGCAGCTCCTTATTCTGGTCTGCATCCACAACAATGGTGACCTGGCACTTGTCCACAACAGCCTCGAACTCGCTCTTGACCTTTGCGTACAGCACTTCGCCCAGGTGTGCAAACTTGAAGCCAGCCTCAAAGTCAGCCTTAGAGATACGCACGCGGATCATATCACGCTGACCGGTGTGCATAACACCCTCAATGCAGTTGATCCAGGCGTGGATCTTACGCTCCATAACGGATTCAAAGTCAGCCTGCATAGCCTTGCCTGCAACCTCGATGGTGTAGGACAGGGAAATCTTGGAGCCAACAGGGATCTCGTCGATCTCAGGACCGATAACGGTGATCTTGTGGTCCTCAACCTCCTGCATCTCCTTGGTCTGGTCCAGCTCGAAGCAGTCCACACGGGAGCCGTCCACTTCCACCTGCATATCGCCCTTACGGATGATCTCACCCTCGAAGGCGGTAGCATAGGAAACGGGAATGTCGATCTTGGTGATCTTCAGCTTAATATCGCGGGCTTCCAGAGAGGTTGCATTCCACTTGGAAGTGTCCAACTGCTGGATCAGGCTCTTGGGAACCCGGAACATATTCTCAGTCTCGTTGGAGATAACGGGGAAGCCCAGCTGAATCGCGCCTGCACCGTAAGAAACGATCTCATCGGTCAGGGACTTATAGGCGTTTACAAAGGCGCGGATGCGGTCCATTGTGTACTTGTACAGTGCCTTGGTGTCGCCGGGCTGGATCGCACCGAAGATCAGGGCAGCACGCAGAGCCACGGAAACCACGTGGATCACAGACTGATCCTCATAGCCCAGAGGCACAACACGGACGCCTTCGCCCAGGTTCATACCGGACTCGGCACAGTGCTTCACAGAATCGCCGGTCAGGGTGACCAGCAGGCCCTGTGCCTGATAGGACTTGGCAAGTGCCACAGTCTCAGCAGGATCTTCTGCGCCGCCGATGATAACAGCAACGCCGGGGATATCGCCGGTAACCAGAGGTAGACCCAAGTTACGGACAAATGCGTCAGAAAGGAAACCCATCTCAGGCTCAGCGTAAGGATCGCTTCCGTGCAGGTACTTGAGCACTTCCAAAAACTCTGCGCACAGAGCGGAAGCAACACCACTGTCGAATGCGTCCTGCAGGCGCAGGTTACGGGTCATCATAGGATGTACATCGTTAAGAAGGGCTGCCTTCAGCTCACCTAAGTTGTTGATTTTCTTGCCAGTGATGCTGTAGTAGCAGGGGATATTGTAAGCGGTGTTGGGGAATGCGACGGGCTCTGCTTCGCCATACTGGGCAATAGCAGCGTCGATGGCGGCGACTGTACGCTCGTAGTTATAGTCGTTACCGCCGAAAACTCTATCAAAAAGTGTCACGGTTTATTCCTCCTGTAAATTTTTTGTCATTCCGAGCTTGTAGGGGAGGCGTTTTGCCTCCCTCTGTGGTAAGCTACCCATCAAGGGAGGCATTACCGATGGGACGGAGAACCCGTCCCCTACACAGGTTTCGCAATGACCGTGGTG
>JAZNDD010000018.1:0-18294 GCA_045587865.1 Faecousia sp. | reverse complement strand
CTCAGAAGCGATCAGTTCCAGACCGTCCTGCTGGCGGGTCAATTCCCTCCCCATCATCGACGCCACTTCCGGGTCGAACTGTGAAACAAATCCAATAGAATCCAGTGTTTTTCCGTGCATTATATTTTCCTTCTTTCTTATGGCAACCTTTAAAAACTGCTTTTTGATGATTTTAGCGAGAGATTTTGCACCAAATTGAGTTCTGAAAACACCGGAATACTTTGTGTATTTTGGTGTTTTCAGAACGAAAAGTTGGGGTAAAAGATCCGTTAAAATCGCAAAAGGGTAGTTTTTAAAGGTGCCTCATATTTACCAAACAAAAATGAGCAATCCTTCAAGAGGACCGCTCAAACTCCGAAAAAACGCTTATATAAAAGCATCTCCGTCCGTTTGCCTGAGAGATTCGGCATAAGCCTTGCACCTTCGGCACACAATTCAATGTGTTCTCCAGAGAGTCCTCAGCTTTTCGGTCTTATGTTTCCACAGTCCTGAAAAGCTTCACAGGTTTATTTGGATGACTATATATAGTATACACATATCGCGTGAAATGTCAATACCTAGTCTTTTATGATTTATGGGCGCGCCAACAGGCGCGCCCATAGATTTATTCTTTTGGAATATTCTTCATTGTCAGGCTGATGCGCTTGCGTTTTTCATCCACATCTAGAACAGAGACCTTTACAATGTCACCTACCTGAACAACTTCCTTGGGATGGGAGATCCTGCGGTTGCACACCTGAGAAATATGCACAAGTCCATCCTGATGAACACCGATATCCACAAACACACCGAAATCGATCACATTACGGACTGTTCCGGACAGGACCATTCCCGGCTTCAGATCACTCATTTCCAGAACATCCGTACGCAAAATAGGTGCAGGCAGCTCATCACGGGGATCACGACCGGGTTTTAACAGTTCCTTGTCCACATCTTCCAGTGTGGGAACGCCCACACCGCATCCTTCTGCCGCTTTTTCAGGTCCAAAGTCTGCAAAGCGCTCCTGCAGCTGACCGATCGCGCCGGCAGCAACATCCTTTTTATCATAGCCGCAAAGGGTCAAAAGCTTCAAGGCAGCATCATAAGATTCCGGGTGTACGCCGGTATTATCCAGAATTTCCTTGCTTTCAGGAACGCGAAGGAAGCCTGCGCACTGCTGATATGCCTTCGGTCCAAGCTTGGGTACTTTCTTCAGCTGGCTTCTGGCAGAAAACGCACCGTTTTCCTCGCGGTAAGTCACAATATTCTTTGCAGTTGTTGCATTGAGGCCGGACACTCTCTGCAGCAGACTTGCAGAAGCTGTATTCAGATCCACGCCCACTGCGTTAACGCAATCCTCCACCACTGCATTCAAGGAAGTATCCAGCTCCTTTTGTGGCATATCGTGCTGATACTGTCCAACGCCGATAGCTTTGGGATCGATCTTTACCAGCTCTGCCAGAGGGTCTTGCATACGGCGTGCAATGGACACAGCAGAACGAAGGTTTACATCATACTCCGGGAATTCCTCCGCTGCCAGCTTGGATGCAGAATAGACCGATGCACCGGCTTCATTAACGATCATATAGCTGACACCGGATACCTGTTTCAGCATTTCCACAGTCATTGCTTCCGTTTCACGGGAAGCCGTTCCGTTACCGATGGCAATATGCCGAACGCCGTGTTTGCGGATCAACTTTGAAAGAATGTCGATTGCTTCCTCCTTCTTTCTTTGTGAGAAAGTAGGATAAACAACTGCTGTATCCAAGACCTTACCCGTTCCATCTACTACAGCCACCTTACAGCCGTTGCGGTATCCTGGGTCAAGTCCCATTGTTACAAAGCCCTTAACTGGACGCTGCATCAATAGAGGTTTCAGGTTCAAAGCAAAGTTTGAGATAGCGGCTTCCGCTGCGCGGTCTGTCAACATATTGCGCAGTTCCCTCTCCACACTGGGAGCGATCAGTCGGTTAAAAGCATCCTCTGCCGCTGCGCGGACAAAAGCAGATACCTGCATTGTGGGCTTTAATGCCATACGGCATACCAGCGCCTGACCTTCCAAACCGGGAAGTGCGGCAGATACTTTCAAGAAGCCTTCTTTCTCGCCCCGATTAATGGCAAGGATCTGGTGGTTCTGCAGCTTGGAAACCACACTGGTAAAACTGTAGTACAATTCGTAGACGCTTTCCTTTTCCGGATCCTCCGCCTGAACATTCAAGACTGCAAAACGCTCCATTTTCTGGCGCAGTGCCTTGCGGATATCCGGATCATCGGAAATCATTTCAGCAATAATATCCGAAGCACCGGCAAGGGCATCTTCCAGTGTTTCCACGCCCTTTTCAGGATCAATATAATCCTGTGCAAGGGTGGCCGGGTCACGGCCGTCCTGTTCAAAAATTGCCAATGCAAGGGGCTCAAGTCCCTTTTCTTTTGCCACAGAAGCGCGGGTACGGCGCTTTTGCTTATAGGGGCGGTACAGGTCTTCCACCTCTGCCAAGGTAGCCGCTGCCATAATTGCCTGCTCCAATTCCTCCGTCAACTTTTCCTGGCCGGCAATTGATTTGCACACTTCATCCTTGCGCTCCTGCAAATTCCGCAGATAGGTAAGGCGTGTTTCCAGTTGTCGCAGTGCAGTATCGTCCATACTACCGTGCATTTCTTTGCGGTAACGGGCAATGAATGGAATGGTATTGCCTTCATCCAGCAAATTTACCACATTTTCAACATATTCCGTTTTCTGCCCCAATTCCAGGGCGAGGGCTTCAATTATGGAATTCATTGGTATCTCCTCACTTAGTAATTTTGAATATCATACCATATCTTCATTCCTTTTACAATCATTTCTCCACAAATTCAGGGCATATTATTGTGGGTGATAAAAATGAAAAAGAACGAAACAGAAGATCTTCGGTTAAATCCCAAAGCAAGGCTATGCGCCAAATTTGACGATGAAAGCATTGCTATGTTTTCGGTAGCCGATCCTGGAGAAATGGGAATGCGTGTGCTGGACAATTGTGCAGAGGAGCACATAATGTAATTTAGCAATATTTATAATTTTATACAAATATGTTCTCCAAAGGTGACAATTGACAACGCCACGCGGACAATGTATAATAATATTGTAAAATCGTTCTAAAGGAGGCCGTTTATGGAAAAGAAAATCATCACCATCAGTCGGGAATTTGGCAGCGGTGGTCACACTGTAGGTCAAATCGTTGCAGAAAAACTTGGTATTCCCTTTTACGATAAAGATCTTGTAGATCATATTGCGCTGGAATCCGGCTTTTCTCCTAAATTTATTGAGGAACACGGAGAACATGCCCCCGGCAAAAGCCTGTTTTCTTATGCCTTTGCTCATCACGGCATCCCCGGTGCAATCAGTGGCCTTTCTACCGCAGACTTCCTGTGGAACATTCAGTGCAGTGTTATTTTGCAACTTGCCGAAAAAGGTCCTTGCGTAATCGTTGGCCGCAATGCGGATTACATACTTAAGGATCGGAAGGATTGTTTCCACGCCTTCATTCACGCAGACAAGGATTACCGTGCGGAAAGAATTGTAAAAATGTACGGTGAATCCGAAAAGAGTCCGGAAGCCCGTCTGAATGAAAAAGACAAGCGCCGCAAGGTAAATTACCAGCACTATACCGGAAGAACCTGGGGACAATCCCAGAATTACGATATCAGCCTGAGCACCAGTGCGTTAGGCGTAGAGAAATGTGCACAGATTATTATCGATCTGGTAAACGAAAGTAAGGAATAAAAAACTCCCCCACTGAAGGTTGTTCAATCCTCAGTGGGGAGATTTTTATACCAATGCGCCTTCCGCATCTGCAATATGAATATTCACACCGTTGACTTCCACATTTTCGTCAGCACAGATGAGAATATATTTCACACCGCCAATAATGCGGGACTCAATCAGATCACTCCGCTCAGGATTGACCTTAATAGAAACATCCGGCGTGGTGATCACAAACTGCTTATTATTGATAATATTCTTCGGATGCAGTTCTGCTTCGAAACCAAAAACAGAATCATAATCCACGCTAAATTTGGAAATATTGCCTTCCGGCACACCGCTTTCCTTCAGTGCCTGCTTTACCTGTTCTTTTGAGATAAGCAGTGGCTCCGGGACTTTGCTTTCCTTGTGCATCTCAATACACTGACAAATCTGTTCGTGGACTGTCTGCACCACATTCAGACTGCAGGATTCACGCAACGAAGTGGTCAGCAACGCCTCAAAAGACTTTTTCTGCTCGGCAGCCGGTTTTGGCGGCTGTATACAAAACAAAGCATCCGCCAAGTCCGGATGGTTATCCTTCTGACTATGGGTATAATATAAGGCATTGTAGATATTGGTTGCCCGGTTATCAAATGCAGGGAACAAAAATCCCGCCTCCGGCGCAGACACTATATTGACCGCTCCCCCGTCCTGAAACGCCTTGCTTTGCGCATCATAATGCAAATTCGGCTTTGCCAACTTCACCGGACAGATTGCACACAAAAGGTAAGTAAACGTTTCTCCAGAGGTATCCGACTGGGTTTCGTCATCTTTACTCTTAAAGGGCACATCATAGTTATCACAGCCGATTAAAATCAGAAAACCTTCCGGAAACGAAACAGAATCGATAATCTTACGATAAAATTCCTGCCGCTTCTCACTATCTTTCAAGGCACTGCTTCGCAGATCCATCAAAAGTTTATGTTCCGGAGAATCTGCCACCTGGGATGTCCGGAAAGTAATGTCAATTAAATTCTTTCCAATGCCGCCGGATAATGTGCGTTTCATAAGACCGAAATACTTTTCTGCCTCGTTTTCAGACATCATACCGGTACTTTTTGAAAATTCAGAGATGATCTCTTTCTGACCGTTTACATAGCAGCCATAGATATTTGTCATATTGCTGCGATCCCGACGAACTCTTCGCCGGATCTCGCCAATTTCCTTTTCGTTCATAGTAATCCTCGCAAGTAAATATTTGCGGCACAGCCACCTTGTCATTATATCACAAACAAAGTGTAAAATCCATCTGAAAAAAAGATAAGATTTTTTCAAAAAAGTATTGACATATTTTAAAATTCTGCTATAATACCTCTTGTTCCGCGGGTGTAGCTCATCTGGTAGAGCGCCACCTTGCCAAGGTGGAGGTAGCGAGTTCGAGCCTCGTCACCCGCTCCAGTAATCCCTGACTTATCTATGGATGAGTCAGGGATCTTTTTATGTGTTACTCTAAGGATCTGCCCCTGATTTGCAAGCAAATCAGGGGCAGATTTAATAATTATAATGCGTCCTTATGATAACGACTAAAACCGTCGCCAAGGACCTGGTGCGCCTCCTGCAGAATAATAAAGGCATCCGGGTCCACTTCGGACACGAGTTGCTTTAATTCTGCCACCTGCTGGCGTTTCACAGCCGTCAGGACGACCTTTGTTTCATTGTGACGGAACGAACCCTCACCGTGAAGAAAAGTGGCACCGCGGTCCAGTCTGGCCGCAACCATCTGTGCAATTTTCTCATGGTGTTTCGTGATGATCAGCGCTACCTTTGAATAATCAAACCGGTAAACAACTGCATCGATCACAAGCCCGGAAACAAAGATTGCCACCCCGCTATACAGTGTTCTGGTAATATCTTGAAATACAATACCGGTAAATACCGCTACACACATATCAAAAAAGATATTGATCGTGCCAATCGGCATATTGCGCCATTTCCGTTTCAGAAGCCGTACAATAATATCTGAACCGCCGGTAGTCGCTCCGGTGGAAAACACCACTCCAAGGCCAAAACCGCAGATTGCGCCACCGTACAGCGCACCAATCAATGGCTCAGTTTCCGGTATAGGAAGAATGGAAAACAAATCGATAAAGGTCGCAGACAGGACCATTCCCACAAGAGAACTGAAGAAAAACTTCTTACCGATCTTCATTCCACCAATAGCAAAAAGCGGAAGATTAAAAAGTGCAGTAACCGTGCCAACAGTTCCCACTTTGATCAGATGGACCAGTGCCATCGACAGACCGGATATACCACCTGCATTCAAACCATTTGGCAACAAGAACAGATTAAATCCAATGCCGAAAAGCGCACAACCAACTGCTACTTTCGCAAAGTTTATCCATCGCTGACGAACCTTCATTTTCACTTTTCCCCTCTGTTAGATTTCAAAGCCAATCTGTTTTTCTGAGGAGTCTTCTTCCTTCAAGATCGCACCCGCAGTGGGAATATTTCTGGATCGATAACGGCTGGGGTTTACAATCCCACTTCCCTCAAGGAGGATCGCATAACTCAGCATTGCCTTTTTCTTCAGGCTGACAACGGAAACGCCAATGGTATTTCTTGTGGTTTTCGGCAACAATTGTGCCGTGGAAATCACCGCTGCCCGTCCGTCTGTTGTATAAAGCGCGATCTGGCAATCGTTTTCCAGCGCCATAGCAGTCTTCAGGGGACTCTTATCAGAATATGCACCAGTGAGCCTGCGGCGATTTGTTTTCGTCTCATAAGCGGAAAGAGGCACCTTAGCAGCCTTTCCGTTTTCAAAGAAGAACAGCACAAAACCTTTATAGTCGCCTGGGAGAATTACCTGGACCACATTCTCCCCTGGATCCATTCCAAGTTTTTGGGGCAGATAATCACCTAGTTGCGATGCTTTTCCATCTTCGAAATCAGACAAGCGGGATTTATAACACTGATACTGATCCGTAAACACAAGAATTTCTGCCCGGTTACTAGTTTCTCTGGAAAATGCCAGTCTATCCCCTTCTTTGAATTTTTGTTCACCGGACATCCGAAGACTTTGGGGTGTGATCTTCTTCAGATAACCTTCCTGGGAGACAAACAATGTAACGGGATAATCCGGTACATCCTCAATTTCCTCATCCGGTTCGATCTGCTGAGATTCATAAACGATTTCTGTCTTTCTGGGTTGTCCGTATTTCTCGGAAACAGACTTCAATTCGGAAATAATCAGATTTTTTAGTTTTCTGTGGCTACCCAATGTATCTTTCAGATCTGCAATTTCCTTTTCCAAATCTGCTACATTCCGGGTCTGCTTGAGAATATATTCCTTGTTAATATTGCGCAGTTTTATTTCTGCCACATAATTTGCCTGGATTTCATCGATACCAAAGCCGATCATCAAGTTGGGAACCACTTCGTTTTCCAGTTCTGTCTCCCGAATGATCTTGATCGCTTTATCAATATCCAGAAGGATGCGCTCCAAACCTTTGAGAAGGTGCAGCCGTTCTTCCTTTTTCTGAATTTGGAAGTAAAGACGGCGCTTGACACAATCCGTTCTCCATGCCGTCCACTCCTCAAGAATTTCTCCAACACCCATAACTCTGGGCATACCCGCAATCAGAATGTTGAAGTTACAAGGGAAATTATCCTGCAAGGGCGTCATACGGAACAGTTTTTGCATCAATTTATCCGGCTCAACACCCCGTTTTACATCAATTGCAAGTTTCAGACCGCTCAGATCTGTCTCGTCGCGCATATCATTGATTTCCCGGATCTTGCCCGCCTTAATCAGTTCCGCCACTTTATCCATAATGGCTTCACTGGTGGTGGTATAGGGAATCTCATAGATCTCAATGACATTATCTTTCTTCTCATATCGCCACTTTGCACGCAGTTTGAAACTGCCGCGGCCTGTGCTATAGATTTCTCTGGTGGCAACCTCATCAAACAAAAGTTGTGCACCTGTGGAAAAATCCGGTCCGGGCAACGTTTCCAGAATATCTGCTTCCGGATCATTCATCAATGCAATGGCAGTGTTGCAAACTTCTGCCAGGTTGAAAGAGCAAATATTACTTGCCATACCAACGGCAATACCCTGATTTGCAGAAACCAGAACATTGGGGAATGTGGTAGGCAGCAGACTGGGTTCTTTCATTGAGCCGTCATAGTTATCTACCATATCCACAGTATCCGAATCAATGTCCCGGAAAAGTTCTGCACTGATAGTATCCAGTTTTGCCTCCGTATAACGGGATGCAGCATAAGCCATATCCCGGGAGTACACCTTGCCGAAGTTTCCCTTTGAATCCACAAAGGGATGCAACAAAGTTTCGTTGCCCTTTGCCAGACGCACCATCGTTTCATAAATTGCTGCGTCACCGTGAGGATTGAGTTTCATCGTCTGACCTACAATGTTGGCGGACTTAGTCTTTGCGCCATTCATCAGACCCATTTTATACATCGTGTACAGAAGTTTTCTATGGGATGGCTTAAATCCGTCGATCTCCGGAATTGCCCGGGAAACAATGACAGACATTGCATAAGGCATATAGTTAATTTCCAGTGTTTCCGAAATAGCCTGTTCGGTAGTAGATCCCACCAGTCCGATCACACCACTGGTGTCTACCTTCTTTTTTAACTGTTCCGGTTCTTTTTTCTTCCGTGCCATAATTGACCTCTCTTAGGAAATATCCGCCAGTTCCAAATATCTGGCGCCGTTTTCCGCAATGAAATTTTTCCGTTCATTCAACGCATCCCCCAGCAGAACATCAAAATAATGTGCTGTGCGTTCTGCATCCTCGGGCATAACCTTAATCAGACGGCGGGTATCCGGATTCATAGTTGTCATAGACATCATTTCCGGATCGTTCTCACCAAGACCCTTAGAGCGCTGAATGGAGTATTTCTTACCCTCTAACTGACGAAGGATACGGGTCTTTTCCACCTCATTATAGGCAAATTGTGTCAATTCCTTGCCGCCTTCTTTATAATTGATTTCAAACAAGGGAGATTCCGCAATATACACATAACCGTCCCGGATCAACGTGGGACACAGGCGGTACAGCATTGTCAGGATCAGGGTACGAATTTGGAAGCCATCCACATCCGCATCCGTACAAATAACGACTTTATTCCAGCGCAAGTTATCAATGTCAAAACTGGACAATTCTTTGGCCTTTTTCCCTTGCAATTCCACACCGCAACCAAGAACCTTCATCAGGTCAGTAATGATGGGAGACGCAAAGATTTTATTGTAATCCGCTTTCAAACAGTTCAGGATTTTTCCACGGACAGGCATAATGCCCTGGAATTCTGCATCACGGCTCAGTTTGACACTGCCCAATGCAGAGTCACCCTCAACGATATACAGTTCCCGAATGGACGTATCCTTACTGCGACAATCCACAAATTTCTGCACCCGGTTGGCAATATCCACCTTTGCATTCAGATTCTTTTTAAAACTGCTGCGGGTCTTTTCTGCAGATTCTCTTGCCCGTTTGTTAATGAGAACCTGTTCAGCGGCTTTTTCCGCCTCCTGCTTATTTTCAATAAACCAAACCTGAAGTTTCTCCTTAAAGAAAGCAGTCATTGCTTCCTGAGTAAACTTGGAGTTAACAGATTTCTTTGTTTGGTTTTCAAAGCATCCAATAGTTGAGAAGCAGTTGGTTACCAGTACCAAACTATCTTGAAGGTCTTGGAAAATAATCTTGTTCTCATTTTTGGTGTACTTATTATTATCCTTCAGGAATTTATCAAAAGCCGCAGTGAAGCCAAGTCGAACAGCCCGGTCCGGACTGCCGCCATATTCCAGCCAGGAGGAGTTGTGATAGTACTCAATATGGCTGACTTGCTTGCTAAAACAGAAGGATGCTGTGATCTTCAGTTTCATTTCCGGGCGGTTTTCTGCATCCCGGCCACGACGTTCTGTTTCCCAGAATACAGGCATTGTAAAGGCATTATCTCCTACCAGTTCCTCTACATACTGCTGGATACCGTTTTGGTAGCAATATTCCTCGGTTTCAAACCGGCTTCCCACCTGATTGCGGAAACGGAAAGTAATTCCTTTATTTACCACTGCCTGGCGGCGCAGTACATCCCGGTAATACTCTACCGGAATGTTGATGTCTGTAAAGACATTTCGATCGGGACGCCAATGGAATAGGGATCCTGTCTTTTTCCGGTCAACAGGTTCTTTTTTCAGACCGCCTTTATTTCTGCCCTTTTCAAAATGCAGATCATAACGGTAACCATCCCGGCGGATGGTTGCGTCAAAGAACTCAGATGCATACTGGGTTGCACAGGAGCCCAAACCATTCAAACCCAGAGAGTACTCATAGTTCTCTCCGTTTTCACCGTACTTGCCACCTGCATACATTTCGCAGAACACCAGTTCCCAGTTGTACCGTTTTTCTTTCTCGTTATAATCTACAGGGCAGCCCCGTCCAAAATCTTCCACTTCCACAGAGAGATCTTCATAGCGGGTGACAATAATGGTATCGCCGTGCCCTTCTCTTGCTTCATCGATCGCATTGGAAAGGATTTCAAACACTGCGTGCTTACACCCCTCCAGATCGTCTGAGCCAAATATGACAGCCGGGCGTTTGCGAACACGCTCCTCGCCTTTAAGCATCGAAATACTGGAATTACCGTATTGTTCCTGAGTTGATCTTGCCATATTTTGTATACCTGCCAAAATTCATAATTTTACGATTTTATTATACGCATTTTGTGGCGTAAAGTCAACCAAAACCACAACATATAGTAAATCTGTTTTTTACACACAGTGTTCTATTTTTTTCTGTCTGGACATACTCTTTCTTAGACAGTGGCAGGAATTTCCTATCCTGCCGGATAAGGAGGCTGGCTATGGAAACTATTTACTCTGATATGGCCGTTCGTACCGGCGGTAATATCTATATTGGTGTTGTCGGTCCGGTTCGCACAGGGAAATCCACTTTGATTAAGCGAATAATGGAGGAACTTGTTATTCCAAACATTGAAGATCCCTATCGAAAGGAACGGGCAAAGGATGAACTGCCGCAAAGCGGTTCCGGCAAAACGATTATGACCAGTGAACCAAAATTTGTACCGGAAGAAGCCGTAGAAATCACACCGGACGGCACGGCAAAGCTCCGGGTGCGTATGATCGACAGTGTGGGTTATATGGTGGAAGGTGCTGTGGGACTGGAAGAAGACGGCGCAGTGCGGATGATCACTACACCCTGGTACGACTACGAGATCCCAATGACAGAGGCTGCTGAATTGGGCACAAAAAAGGTTATGGAAGAGCATTGCTCCATTGGTCTGGTGGTAACCACAGACGGTTCCATTACCGATATCCCCCGCTCTGATTATATTGCTGCCGAACGGCGGGCGATATCCGATATGCAAGCAACCGGAAAGCCATTTCTTGTAATCGTGAATACAAAGCATCCGAACTCAGAATCAGCCCGATCTGTAGCAAACGACATTTACAACGAATTTGGGATTCGACCGGCCATTGCAGACTGTCAGGCATTAACCGGCGACGACATTAAGGATCTGCTGAAAAACATATTATATGCCTTCCCGATGATGGAACTGCGGGTATATCTGCCTCGCTGGATGGATGCATTGGAAACAAATCATCCGGTAAAAGCATCTGTTTATGAAGCACTCCTGCAGCGCACAGAGCAAATTCTCACGCTGGGCCAAGCAGAACCCACATTGTCACAACTCAAAGAGATGGAAATCGTTATGGATTTTTCGATCCGGTCTGTAGATCTTGCAACAGGTACAGTATCTTGTGTCCTGGGATTTCCGGAATCCCTGTTTTATGAGATCCTCAGTGAAAAAGTGGGAGTTGAACTTCATAACGACGGAGAACTGTTTGCGCTACTTACAGAACTATCTAACACGAAGAAAGAATATGACAAAATTGCAGATGCCCTGTCTTCCGTCAAAGCCACAGGCTACGGGATCGTAATGCCATCTGCTGAAGAAATGACATTGCAGACCCCCGAAATTGTTCGCAAGGGCAGCGCCTACGGTGTAAAACTGAAAGCAGGTGCCACTTCTATCCATATGATGCGCGTGGACATCGACACAGAAATCAGCCCAATGGTGGGCGGACAGGAGCAATCCCAGGAACTGATCTCCTATCTTGCGGACGAAGATCCGGACAGTCTGTGGGAAAGCAACATCTTCGGGCGGTCCGTCTATACGCTTATCCAGGAAGGTCTGACCGCAAAACTAATTCGCACACCGGAGGATGTAAGAGAGAAATTCAGAGGTACGCTTACAAAAATTGTTAACGACGGCGCAACCGGACTGATCTGCTTAATTCTATAACTACATACAGGATCTTCTCACAAAGAAGATCCTGTTTTTTTTTTAATTTATCCCTTTACCCTATGGGAATAATGTGGTAATATAGGGGAAAGATTACTCTGGGAGTCAATTATGAAAAAAATACGCCAACTTACTAAGAAAAAAATCAGTTCTCCTGCCCTGGCCTTTTTAATGGTCTTCGGCGGGCTTTTGTTGCTTCGTCTAATCAATTCTCTGATGTTTAACGGCAGTTATTCAATGCTTTATTCTGACTGCTACCATCAATATTATCCGTTTTTTGTAGCCTTTCGGAAGGCACTCCTGTCCGGCGACTCACTGCTGCACAGTTGGAATGTGGGTATGGGTATGGATTATCTTGGGTTGATCTCTTATTATCTTGCCTCACCCTTGAATTTACTGAGCATTCTAGTCCCGGAAAAATGGCTATTGGGTTATTTCTCCCTTCTGATGCCCATTAAACTGGGTCTGGCAGCAGCATTTTTCGCTTTGTTCCTGAAGAAGGTATTCCACAAGGATGATTTTTCCGTTGCAGTGTTTGGCTGTTTCTACGGACTATGTGCCTGGGCACTGGGATATCAATGGAACATTATGTGGCTGGATACCTTTGCCCTTCTTCCTCTGGTTGTATTAGGCACTGTTTCCCTGCTGAAGGAAAAGAAATTTGTTTTATATACTGTAACGCTTTTCCTGTCTGTATTTTCCAATTACTATATTGGATTATTTACCTGCATTTTTGTTATGCTGGTATTTATCTGCTACGAGATTTGTCGCTGGAATGGATTTAAGAAATTCTTTACAGACCTTTTAAGAATTGCCGTTTTCTCCATTCTGGCAATTGGTATGACTGCAATTTTGGAACTACCTGCACTTGCTGCACTGCAGACGACCCAGTCCAGTGTAAACAAGTTCCCGGAAGGTTTCCGGCTGAATATTGCAGACGAAAACACTTGGTTGGGGTTATTTGATGCAATGCGTCAAGTTGCCGGCAATATGAACGGCGGTTTAGAGCCCAGTTTCAAAGAAGGTCTTCCCAATCTGTACTGCGGTGTCATTACCAACATCCTTGCATTTTTGTTCTTAACCTGCAAACAGGTTCGCTTGCGGGATAAGATCTGTTCTGTATTCCTGCTGCTGTTCTTTAATATTAGTTTTATTATTCGGCAGTTGGACTATGTCTGGCACGGGTTCCATTTTACCAATATGATCCCTTACCGGTTTAGTTTCCTGTATAGTTTTGTACTTCTGTATATGGCTTATCACGCCTGGACATTGCGTCATAGTTTCCGGCTATGGCAAGTAACGGTAGCCGGTGTTCTCTCCATCGGCATTTTCCTGTGCAGCGATGAACCTTCCAAATTTGTTGATCTTCTTTCCGGAAATGTGGCTTTACAACCCTGGACCGGAACCAATATTTCCAAAAATATTGAAACGATTGCCACCCATTGCACCTTTGTGCTATATAACATTTTGTTCCTGGGATTATATCTGGCTGTCCTGTTTAATACAAATGCAGAATCAGACCAGCAGGAAAATATCCCTGTACAAACCGCGAAATTTGCAAAAGTTACGCCTCAGAAAAAAGGCAAACCTGCTACCACCCTGCTACTGGGCATTATGATTGTTGAGTTGGTTCTCAATGTTGTTAATTTCAGTTCCTGGTTTCCCGGAACGAATGTTTCCAACTACCCCAAAGGAACGAATAACGCCAAATGGGCGGTTTCCTATATGCAGGATCGGGAATCGGATACGCTGTTCTATCGGGCAGAAACGACCCATTCGCAAACCCTGAACGACGGCGCATTAAATGGCTATAACGGCATCAGCACCTTTACAAGTTCTGCCAACGTTCGGGTAACGGAATTTATGAAAGCTCTGGGTTACGGTGCGAAGAACACCTATAACCGCTATTGTTTTGAAGAAAGTTCTCCGGTTGCCAACCTGTTCCTGAATTTGAAATATATGATCGAACGGGACGGAAATGTGGAAGCAAATCCTTATTTTGATGATGTGCATTATTTTGGCTCTGTGCATCTTTTAGAGAATAATGCTTATCTGCCATTAGGTTTCCTTACCAACTCTCAAATTCTAAATGTTGATTTTTCACAAACAGGCAATCGCTTCCAGATGCAAAACGAACTGTTCCGATCTGCCACAGGTCTTTCTGAGAATGTGTGGTCACTGGTGCCCGGTAGCAACCTGATTATTAACGGCAGTAACCTTACACTCAATTCCTATCAGACACAAACCGGATACTGCTCCTATTCCACAACTGCATCCAACGGCACACTCACTTACAGTTACACCGCAGATCGGGATGGATTGATGTGCATTCATCTGGATCTTAGCAAGAAGAATGCTTCCAGCATATATCTCAACGGACAACTGCTTTACAGCGAAACCTATAGCCTGCCCCAGATGTTGTCTGTTAGCAATGTAACTGCAGGTGATGTGGTAGAAATTAAACTCACCTGCAAAGCAAATGAAAGAGGTACAATCAATATCAGTGCCGCCATCGTAAAGGAAGAGATCTTCCGTAAGGGTTACGATATCCTCAACGCATCTACTTTGGAACTGACAACCTTCAAAAACACTTATGTGGAAGGCAATATTCACTGTGATCGGGATGGCGTACTTTATACTTCTATTCCCCAGAACGGCAACTGGATCGCCACCGTTGACGGTGAGCCTGTGGAAACTGTAATGATCGGTGATGCTATGGTGGGCGTACTTGTAACGAAAGGTTATCACAATGTGGCATTCACCTATCGAAACAATGCATTCCGGCTTGGCTGGAAAATATCTCTTGGTTGTTTGCTGATTTTCTTGGGGGTGTATGTCCTCTATTATAAGCCCTTTCAAAAGCAAACTTCAGGAAAATTTCAAAAACAATAAATGAACAAAAATCCCTGTCTTCCATTTAGAAGACAGGGATTTTTTATAGACCTAAACGCAGAAGCAGATACATAAGTCCATACGCCGCGCAGAGGATACCAATAAAAATGAGCATCGGTTTGAACATCATCTTGACAGCACTGAAATAGGTCTGCCACTGCTCCTTAAAACTGGCTCTATACTGTTTGGTTCGACCGGAAAAACCGGGTCTGGATACACCGGACATATCAGCAATCGTCCGTCCATCATCCACGTATATGACTTTTTCCTTCTTCTTTTTCTTTCCCATATAACCTTACTCCTGATAAGGTAAGTGGCAGGCAGCAAAGTGGCCAGGCTCATACTCTTTATACTCAGGGGGAATATGTTTGCATACTTCCATTGCATAAGGGCAACGGGTATGGAAACGGCATCCCTTGGGAGGATTAGCCGGGCTGGGAATATCTCCCTCCAGCTTCATCCGATCCATCTTCACATCCGGATCCGGATTGGGAACTGCAGAGAACGGCGCCTTGGTATAGGGGTGAATGGGATTGCGGAAAATATCATCCTTTGTGCCAAATTCCATCATTGCACCCAGGTACATAACGCCGATCTTATCCGAGATAAACTTAACCACAGAAAGGTCGTGGGAAATGAACACATAGGCCAAATTCATTTCCCGCTGAAGTTCTTTCAGCAAATTGATAATCTGTGCCTGAATGGAAACATCCAGTGCAGAAACAGGCTCATCACAAATCACAAGTTTGGGATTTACCGCCAATGCACGGGCAATGCAGATTCTCTGACGCTGACCGCCGGAGAACTCGTGGGGATACCGCTCATAGTAGTAATCTCGCAGACCGCATTTTTCCATCAAATTCAAAACATAGTTCTTAATCTGACTCTTCGGTACGATCTTATGCACCTCAACCGGCTCACTGAGAATACCGCCAACGGTACTTCTGGGAGGCAAGGAGGAATAGGGATCCTGGAAGATGATCTGCATTTCCTTGCGGAACCGACGCATCTGCTTGGAATTATAATCGGTAATATCCTCGCCTTCGAAGATGATCCGTCCGCCGGTAGGTTGATGGAGTTTCAAAATGGCACGACCTGCAGTGGTCTTACCGCAACCGGATTCACCAACAATACCAAGGGTTTCACCGGCTTTCAGTTTGAAAGAAATATCATCTACTGCAACCAGTTCCTTTTTGACCTTACCGAACATTGTTTTCTTAATGGGGAAGGTCTTGCGCAGATGACGAACTTCCAAAACGCACTCAGGATCATAAGGCTTTTTATAATCCTCTGCAAACTGTGCACAGCGTTTTAGGTAGTTAGGATCCTTCTCAATCATTTCACTAACAAACGCTTGCTTATTTCTTATGCGCACAAAGTTGATAATAAAGAAGATATTTCCCAAAACGCCCAGGAAAATTGTTGAAACAATTAGTCTCAAAACACTTCTGCAACGCAATACTGTTGGCATTAAGTCGTGCTTCACTGTTTTCAAACATTTTCTAAGCTTGATAGCTTCAATAAAACAAATAACGCTAGAAGCGCAACAAAGTCCAGCAGCAAGAATTAAATTCCTAGTAACTACAGGATCAATATGCGCAAAAACAAGCTGCAATACTGCACAAAAGAGCACGCAAAGCATCAATAGTGCGCTGAATATGAACCACATAGCACGTTCCCATCGCAATGCACGGCGAACACGCTTGCAAAAATCACTATTAACCAATGTATGATCAAGTTTTACATTATTAGCCATGGTCCGCCTCCTCTCCGTACAGGTGGCAGGCAACAAAGTGTGTAGGGCTTACCTGAATCATACCAGGATACTCACCGGAGCACTTGCCGATACACTTTGCACATCTTTCCTTAAAGTAGCAATGATCGGGCATATTGATGGGGTTGGGAACATTGCCGGGAATGTTATACAACTGCGTGCTGTCATCCAAAGTCATAGTAGGCTTGGATTTTTGCAGGCCAATGGTATAAGGATGCTTGGGATCGTGGAAAATCTCAGCCACGGTTCCCTTCTCGATTACCTTACCTGCATACATAACCACCACATAGTCAGCCATTTCTGCAATAACGCCCAGATCGTGGGTAATCAGCAAAATGGAACCATCGATCCTCTTCTTGATGTCCTGCAGCAGATCCAGGATCTGTGCCTGAATGGTAACATCCAGCGCAGTGGTAGGCTCATCCGCAATGATCAGACGAGGCTCAGCAGCCAGCGCCATTGCGATCATAACGCGCTGACGCATACCGCCGGACAATTCGTGAGGGAACGCCTTGTAGACATTTTCTGGAATGATGCCAACCAGCCGGAGCATTTCCTCAGACTTGGCTTTTGCCATTTCTTTGGTTGCACCGGGAACGTGGATCAGTGTCACTTCGTCCAGTTGCTCACCAATAGTGAAAATCGGGTTCAGAGAGGTCATCGGTTCCTGGAAAATCATTGCCACCTGCTTACCGCGGATCCGGTGGATCTCACGAATAGGCATTTTTGCAATGTCATAGACTTTTTCTTCCATTTCGAACTTACCGTTCTGCCCTGCAACAGGGATCGGCTCACCCTTTTCATTGCGCTTATAGTCATAAGCCTTAAAGCGGATAGAACCTTGTGTAATCTGGCCTGTGGGGCCCTGGATCAGGCGCATCACAGACATACTGGTTACGGACTTACCGCAGCCGGACTCGCCAACAACGCCCACCACTGCATTCTTCGGAACATCATAGGATACGCCATTAACGGCTTTGACAACACCCTGCTCCGTAAAGAAGTATGTGTGCAGATCCTCGATCTCCAAAATGTTCTCAGAATTGTGCATCTGGGACAGAAACTCACTTTCCTCGGCGTGTCTGTTCTTATACGCCTCCAGCCGTTTCATTTCCTTATTGTTTGCTTTTGCGATTGCACGGACTTCTCTGCCGGAGAGATAGCCTTTTGTTTTCTTTGTTTCACTCATTGGCTTATCTCCTTCCCTTCGGGTCAAGGGCATCCCGCAGGCCGTCGCCTACAAAGTTGAAGCCCAAAACGGCGATGACAATACAAATTCCCGCAGGTACCCACACATACCAGTGGTTCTGAAGAACATCCTGGTTGGTGGAAATAATATTGATCATTGTACCCCATGCGGCATAAGGTGCCTTCACGCCCAGGTTCAAATAGGACAAAGTTGCTTCAAAAAGAATCATACTGCCCAGGCTCAGAGACATCTGAACGATGAGCTGAGGCATAACATTGGGAACCAGGTGCTTAAATATCTTGCGGGAGGTGGAATAACCCATCGCTTCCGCTGCAACCATATACTCCTGCTCACGCAGGGACAAGATCTGACCTCTTACCAGACGGGCAG
>JAZNDD010000017.1:0-7069 GCA_045587865.1 Faecousia sp. | reverse complement strand
AAATATTGGCAAACTGCAGGAAATCCGCCCATCGAGGTCGGATTTCCTGATGGGACGCCGAGGGCGGCGTCCCCTACGAATCTATTCGATAAACAGAAAGTTGACAAAAGGAGATGTCTCGATGTGAGACATCTCCTTTTGGGTTTGTTAGTCGATATTGAATATTCCGCCTTCTAAGGCGCTGCGGGCAGCCAGAATGTATTTTGCCTTATCCAGAGGATCTACATTTCTTCTGGGGGTGGTAGCACCCAGTTCCAGAGGACATTCCTTATAGCCGTGCAAGGTTGCTGTCATTGTTCCCCGTCCACCGGTGACGGTTGCCAAAGTGACAGTGTAGTTAAGACTGGTCTGCACCGGGATCAGGGCATACAGGAGCATCCGGTCCCCATCACTGACACTGTCCAGAACCTCACCCCGCATCGTATTGATATCACTCATCACTCTGCCCACGTTTTCTGCAGGCAGGCGGAATTTTACTTTCAAAATCGGCTCAAGCAATGTGCTTCCGCCGTTGCGCAAACCGTCCTGCACAGACATTGGCGTGGCAACGATAAAGTCCAGAGGATGGGTGTGCTCTAAGTGATGCTCACCGCCGATCAGGGTCAGTTTCACATCGGTCACCTGCCAGCCCAGCCGCCCCTGATTTAAAGCAAGGGGTAGTGCCTGTTCCACCTGATGCTGATAGCGGGCGGCGATATCTTTTACCGGTACTTTGGAGCAGTAGGATACGCCGCTGCCTCTGGGGGCAGGCTCAATTAAAAACCGCAGTTTTGCCCAGCAGGGTTTTGGCATCGTATAGGAAACCCAGCCTTCCGCAGTCTGGGAAATGGTTTCTTTGTAAATGATCGCCGGGGGAGAGAAGGTGACCTTCAAGTCAAAACGGTTTCGTAAGATCTCTTCCAAAACTTCCAGTTGGATGGTGCCCATCACCTTGATTTGCAGTTCGTTCAGAGTGGGGATGTATTGGGACTGAAGCAGGGGATCTTCTCCTGACAAAATCTCACAGGCCTGCCGCAGGGATTGCATATCCTCCGGTTTTTCTGGGGTTGCCCGCACCATAATCAGAGGTGTACGCAGACGGCCCGGTTCCACTCTGCGGGGGAGATTGGCGTCTTCTCCGAAAATATATCCAATGGGGATCTTGCCCAGACCGTACACCAGACCGATCTGACCGGATTCCAGACGACCTATAGGTTTTGCATCGGTTCCGTAGATTTGGGCTACTTTTGTTTGCACCCGTCTTTCTTCCCCGGTGGTGGGGTCAATGCCCACAGGCAAGTCGATGGCATCCCGGTTTTCCAGCGCACCGCCGTAAAGACGGATCCACACACCTCTGCCCTGAACCTTATCCTGCTGGGCGGCAAATACCACACCGCACAACGTGTCGTTTTGTTCCGGCTCCGGGGCGTAGTCCACAATGGCATCCAGCAGGGGCATAACGCCGTCATCCCGCAAGGCAGAGCCGCAAAGCACCGGAAAAACCTCTGCCTTGCGTGCCAAAGTGCTTAGCCGATTTTTAATTTCCTCCCGGGAAATCTCCTCGCCGCCTAAATACCGCTCCATAAAGTCATCGTCACTGTCGCAAAGAATTTCGCAGAGGGCTTCTGCGTCCTGCAAAAGTACGGCTTTTGGGGACAGAAGTTTCCGAATCTCAGATAGAGCCTTTACCACATCTGCGCCTTCCCGGTCGGTTTTATTCAAGAAGAAAATCACCGGAATATTCTGGGCAACCATTGCTTCAAACAGCAGTTCTGTCTGGGGCTGGACACCTTCAACGGCGCATACTACCAGCACAGCCCCGTCCAGCGCCCAAAGGGAACGCTCGATCTCCGCGGAAAAATCCGCGTGACCGGGGGTGTCGATCAAATTGATCTGTACGCCTTTGTGCTCCATACGCACGCAGGTTGCTTTTACAGAAATGCCCCGCCGCCGTTCCACAGGAAGCAGATCGGTATGGGCAGTACCTGCATCTACACTGCCCAGGGTGCGGATGGCGCCGGCGTGGGATAACAGTTGCTCAGACAGAGTTGTTTTTCCTGCATCAACGTGGGCAAAAATGCCAATATTGCGTATATTTTTCATAAAAAGATGCTCCAAAAGTTCGAAAATCTCAGTTTTTATCATTATAGCCTATGTTACGATAAAATGCAACAGACTTTTCAAAATCCAGCAAAAAGAAGGGATAAACAAATTTCTGTTTGACAACTTTATATGCGTAAAAACGCCCCACAGGGAAAATTGTCCTCCGACCCACACTTTTTCCGGGAAAGTGTGGCGACATTTTATGGGAAATCGGTAAAATGATATGTGTAAACATATCAAAGACGGACCGCATCCTTCTTTGATAAACCATTTGAAGGAGGAGAAACAATGAAACGGAAAACTTCAAGGAAAATTTTAAGTATGCTGCTGGCACTGATTATGGTGGTTGGTATGGTGCCGTTGTCTGTGCTGACGGTCTATGCCGGACATACCTGCCCGGACTGTCAGGATTGGATCGACGGGTCTCCCTACTGCAGTGAGTGCTATAAGTGTGAGGAATGTATAGAACTGTGCCTGCAGTGCGGTAAGTGTACCGATTGTACGGGCGCGGAGATCTGTGACGGCTGCTCCGATGAGGAAAGTGGAAATATGTGTACCGATTGTTCGGAAGAAAAGGGTACCCACTGTCCCGAATGTGATACCTGCTATTTTATCGTGCATAGCTGGTGTGTTGAATGCGGTGCCTGTGAATCCTGTACCGATATCTGCGACGGTTGCTCTGTTAATCTTGGCCTTGGACTGCTTTGCTGGGATTGTGCAGAAGGGCAGGAAAGCCATTGCCCCGGCTGCGGCGGTTGTTACTTTGAAGAAGGCCTTTGGTGCGAGGATTGTATGCTGTGCGTCAACTGCTCTGAGCACGATGAAGGCTGCTCTGTCCAATTTGGTCAGATTCTTTGCAAGGAGTGTGCTTCCGACAGAGGAAGCCATTGCCCCGATTGTTCCCAGTGCTATTACGATGTGGGCAGTTGGTGTGAAGAATGCGGCAAATGCGAAGATTGTTCCCCCGCCTGCCTGTACTGCTGCGAAGAAGCAGGCGTAGTCATTTGCGAGGATTGCGCCATTGAATCAGGAATGCACTGTACAGAGTGTTCGGGCTGTTACGACGGCGGTGAATACTGCATCGAATGCGGTGTTTGCACAGCCTGTGCCGATATTTGTGCAACAGACGAGCTTTGCCTGGATTGCGCCATTGCAAATGGCTACCATTGCCCCGGCTGTGAGGCGTGCTGCGATCAGGCAATCCTTTGTGAGGGCTGCGGGGAACGGTGCAGTGAATGTGCCGACGCATTCTGCGAAAGCTGCAATTTGTGCTCCGAGTGTGTTCTGATCTGTCAGGACTGCGGCTCTTGCGCGGAATGTGCTGTTATTTGCCCTAATTGTGAGGAGTATTGCTCCGAATGTGAGGGTATCTGCGACGATTGCGAATTGTGCTTGGTTTGCTGTGCCGATATTGCAGACTTTGCAGGCTGCGATTGTACTGAATGGGTTTGTGTTGAAAGCGGCGATTGGAACGAACATTTTGACAATACACATAACGAAACAGTTGGAGGCCACAGTGTACGTCCGGTTCCTACCTGGCAATTTGATAACACCTATCACTGGCACGACTGTGCTTATTGTGACGAAGCAGGTCACCGCACAGGAAAAAGTAAGCATACTTACGATGCTACCGGTAAATGCACCACCTGCTATTATGTGAAGGATGCAAAAATTCAGATCATCGTGCAGCCGAAGAATGTAAAATATGTCTGCGTTACCAGTGCAGAGGAAGATTACGACGAAAGTAATATTGCCCACTTTAGTGTAAAGGCAATCGGTAACAGCGCACTTACGTATACTTGGTGCGCAAAGCGGTATGTACAGGGCGTTTTGACCTATGTGCCCCTGAAAAATCCTGGAGAAGGGGAGTGCTACGATGGCCCGAACCTGGCGATTTTGGCGCCTACCGATGCTTGCTGTAACCAATATACCTATGCCTGTATCATCACCGATGAAGATGGAAACGAAGTAAAAACCGTGGATGTTCTTCTCACCGGTCGGCACGATTATCAATATTACAAGCAGTGGCGGACGCAACAGAGGCCTTATGAAGGTGCCGAAAGAAATAAATACGGACATATTCTGCAGTGTGTGGGTGAGACCTGCGGAAAGGTCACCCATCTGCTTCCCCACGAGGATGAAGACCGTAACGGCTATTGCGATGTCTGTAATTTTGAGATCGGTAAGATCCTTATTACCAAGCAGCCGAAGGATGTTAAGGATGTATATGTTTCCAGCGCTTTTGAAGATTACTCCGATTACAACTATGCCCATTTCCACGTAGAGGCTGAGGGTGAAAGCAAACTAACCTATACCTGGTGCAGAAAGCAGTATGTGCAGGGCGTTTTGACCTATGTGCCCCTGCGCTATCCCGATGCGAATGAATGTTTCGATGGCCCAGATGCTTCCATTTGGGTCCCCACCGATGCTTGCTGTTCGGAATATACCTACGCCTGTATCATCACCGATGAAGAAGGCAATGAAACCAGAACGGTGGATGTTGTGATCTCCGCAAGACATAATTATCAGTACTATAAGCAATATCTGACCCACGAAAATCCATACCCGTATGCCTTGAGAAAATACCACGGCCATATCCTGGTGTGCGTTGGTGAAGGATGTGGCAAGGTAACGAGACTTCGTCCCCACGAGGATGAAAATCACGATTATAAATGTGACCTTTGCGATTCTCAAAAAGATTTTATGGAAATCGGACTCACTGTTACGGCTCCTAAGGAGGGTGCGTTGCCCAACTATACAGTTACAACCGACTCTGTCGCTTATTATGCAATGGGCGGTAGCAGTAACTACACCCAATACCGTTTCTGGTTTGTGTCCGATAACGGAACAAGTAACTGGAAGCTTATGGACAAGTCCACTGCGTTTGTAGCCGGTAAGTACTATAAATTTGTTGTGGAAATGCAAACCAAGACCGGCTATACCTTCCCGACCTACAATTCCGAGCCCAGCTTCTGGGCAAAGGTCAATGGCGATTATGTTATGCCCCAAAAGACCTACGGTATGGATCCAACCCGTTATGCTACAGTGGAATACATTTTTGGAGAATGTAACGACAGCGTCATTGAAAATATTATCATTGAAAATGTCACCACCCCGGTTGCAGGTGAAAAGCCCGTCTATTCTGCCACCGTTCGCGGAAGCGGTTATTATATAGATACTTCTAAGAATGCGCAGCTGGATGATTATTGGAACAATCCGCAACAAAAACCCCACTACATTAAAAACGGTGTTGGCTGGTTTGATATGACCGAGTATGATTGGGTCTATGAAAATGAAACCTTTATTCCCGGTCACGAATACCAGGTTTGTGTATATCTCAAGACCGATGACGGCTATACCTTCTATCACAGTAATTCTTACGATATGCTCTTTGCCGCTTCTGTTAATGGCTTTAGTGCCACAGGCAACACTACCAGTTCCTGGGGACTTACCGAGCAAACAATCAGCGCATCCTTCTTGTGTGAAGGAAAGAAGATCACCACGGTAATGGTCAATGGCTTAAGCCTGCCCCGGGCAGAAGAAACGCCCGATTACACAGCATTGGTGGCATATCCGGAGTGGTATCAGCTTGATCCAAACTATGGCGGCACCGGAGGTATTGTTTGGTTTGACGGTGAAGGCAATCAGATGGAGCCTACGGACACCTTTGTGGAAGGACAGAAATATAGAGTTGAGCTCAAGCTGATCCCAACAAAAATGAGTGGTTCTAACACCTCTCAGTTTGTATCTCCGGTCGCTGCGTACATTAACGGAAAGCAAGTAACTGCGTACGGTGATTGGGATAATGTTTACGCAAGCAGCACTGCTGTATACATATACTATTCGTTTACAAAAGCAGCGGCATCTGCAGGCAATACGGTCAGCGGCACTGTCACCAGTTTTGGCTACGGAGGCAATGATGTAACCGTGCAGCTGATCCCGGAGGGTCTGCCAGAGCCTGCCTATGAAACCATCGTGACTGGAAATACGGCTAATTACAGTTTTGCAAATGTTCCAAAAGGCACATATACCTTGCGTGTAACAAAGGTATATCACAACATTTATACAGAAACAGTTACAGTGGATAAAAACACAGTGCGTAATATCACACTGGTGAAAAACGGACCAGAGTTTGTGGATGTGAGCAAATCCAGTTGGCAGCACGACTATGTCAGTTATGCCTGCGAACGGGAACTGATGAATGGTAAGGGAACGGATGCCCAGGGCAGAATTAAATTCGATCCCAACAGCCATTTGACCAGAGAAGAATTTGTTCAGGTACTTTACAACGCAGAGGGAAGACCGGAAGTAACCATCGAAAACAAGTTCCCGGATGTGAAAAACGACTGGTACAAAAATGCGGTTTTGTGGGCAAATGAATCCCATGTTGTAATGGGAATGGGCAACGGCAAGTTCGGCGTGGGAATGAAGATCACCCGCCAGGATCTGGCTGTGATGCTCTACCGTTATGCTCAGATGAAGGGTTATTCCCTGAATGCAGAAGCCGGAAAAAGTGCTGGGTTTGCAGACGGAAACAAAGTTTCCGACTATGCAAAAGAAGCGATGGACTGGGCAGTTACCAACAAGATTCTAAACGGTAAAGGAGATGCAGGTGCAGATACGTCCACAATGCGTCTGGATCCCCTGGGCAACGCCACCCGTGCAGAATGTGCCGCAATGCTAAAAAACTTTATGACAAAATTTGACCCGTAATACATAAAGGGCCCGTTGCATTTTGCAACGGACCCATGAATTGGCTTTGCCATGATTTGCCTGACGGCGTGAAAAGTGCCTTGTGTCACATTTTATGGGGCAATTCAAATCACTGAGCATAGGGAAAAATCACGAGGCTTTGCCTCAATTTATGATGCGAAGTATCATATTGTTTCATCAAATTCCTGTTTATCGAATAGATTCGTAGGGGACGCCGCCCTCGGCGTCCCATCAGAAAATCCAACCTCGATGGGCGGATTTCCTGCAGTTTGCC
>JAZNDD010000016.1:0-4295 GCA_045587865.1 Faecousia sp. | reverse complement strand
CGTATTCGACCGTAGCGGCTATATTTATCACGGCCGCGTCGCTGCACTGGCTGATGGCGCCCGCGAAGGCGGACTCAAGTTCTAAGGTAAGGAGGAAAAGAAATGGCTTACAATAAGACTTCTAACAACGAAGCTCCTGAGTTTATTGAGAAGGTCGTTTACCTGAACCGCGTCTCCAAGACCGTTAAGGGCGGCCGTGTCATGAAGTTCTCCGCTCTGGTCGTCGTTGGCGACGGCAAGGGTACTGTCGGTTATGGCCTGGGTAAGGCAGCCGAAGTTTCTGAGGCAATTCTCAAGGGCATCGCTGATGCTAAGAAGAATATGGTCAAGATCTCCCTGGCTGGTGACACCATCCCCCACGAAGTGACTGGTATCTACGGCGCCGGTAAGGTGCTGATGAGACCCGCTCCTCAGGGTACCGGTATCATCGCAGGCGGCGCTGTCCGTGCTGTGGTTGAGGCTGTTGGTATTAAGAACATCACTGCAAGATGTCTGCGTTCCAACAACCCCCAGAACGTGGTTAAGGCCGCTATGGAGGGTCTTAAGTCCCTGCGTTCCCCCGAGCAGGTTGCTGCAATCCGGGGCAAGAGCGTAGAAGAAATCATTTAAGGAGGGCAATTAACAATGGCAAATTTGAAAATTGAGCTTGTTAAGAGCCTGAACGGCCGTCTGGAAAAGCAGATCGCCACAGCCCACTCCCTGGGCCTGCGGAAGATCGGCCAGGTTACCATTCAGCCGGATAACACCCAGACCCGCGGCAAGATCGCTAAGATCGGCTTTATGCTGCGCGTTACTGAAGTAGAATAAGGAGGAGACAAGAATGAAACTTCATGAACTTGCTCCTGTCGCTGGCTCCACACAGGTAGCCAAGCGCAAGGGCCGTGGCGTCGGTACCGGCAACGGTAAGACCGGTGGCCGTGGTCATAAGGGTCAGCACGCCCGTTCCGGCGGCAAGACCCGTATCGGCTTCGAAGGTGGCCAGATGCCCCTGACTCGCCGTATCCCCAAGCGCGGCTTTAACAATATCTTTGCAAAGCCCCTGACTGCCATCAATGTGGCTGTTCTGAACCGCTTTGAGGACGGTGCTGTTGTGGATGCAGCAGCCCTGATTGAGAAGGGCATCATTTCCGATTGCCCCTATGGTTTGAAGGTTCTGTCTAACGGCAACCTAACCAAGAAGATTACTGTTAAGGCAGCGGCTTTCTCTGAGTCTGCAAAGGAAAAAATTGAGCAGGCAGGCGGAAAGGCCGAGGTGGTGTAAGTGTTTAAGACACTGGCAAACGCGTGGCGGATTGCGGATCTTCGCAAGAAGTTAATGTTCACCCTGTTGGTGCTGCTGGTCTACAGAATTGGCAATGCGGTTCTGGTTCCTTTCATTGATGCAAATGCCTTGGCTGAGCAATGGGAGTTACTGGCAAAGTCCGGTACCATTCTGAGCCTGTACGATGCAATGTCCGGCTCTGCCTTCTCTACGGCATCTGTTCTTGCATTGGGTATTCAGCCCTATATCAATGCATCTATTATCATTCAGTTGCTGACCATTGCTATTCCCGCTCTGGAGCGGCTGGCAAAGGATGGCGGCGAAGAAGGTAAAAAGAAGATCGAGCGCATCACTCGCTACACAACTGTAGCCTTGGGCGTGGTGCTTGGCTTTGCTTACTACACCATGCTTCGCAACTATGAATCCACTGCATTTGGTGCAATTATCCCCGAAGGCTTTATGCCTGCTCTGGTGATCATCCTGGCATTTGCTGCTGGTTCTTCCATTGTTATGTGGCTGGGCGAGCAGATCACCGAGTTTGGTATCGGCAACGGCATCTCTATGATCCTGTTTGCAAATATCATCTCCGGTGTGCCCAGTGGCATTAGCAGACTCTTTGGTGCTACCATGCCTTGGTGGGTTTCTTTGATCATTGTTGTGGTTATGCTGCTGCTGGTTGTGTTCATTGTGTTTATCAATGACGCAGAGCGCCGCATTCCCATCCAGTATGCAAAGCGCGTTGTGGGCCGTAAGGTCTACGGCGGGCAGAACACCAACCTGCCTATTAAGGTGGCTATGAGCGGTGTTATGCCCGTTATCTTCGCACAGTCTATTTGTTCCCTGCCTGCTACCATCGCTACCTTTATGGGCAGAACTACTGCCGAAAACTGGTGGTACAACAATCTGTTGAGCGCTCAGAGTTGGCCCTATGCAGTGTTCTATGGTTTGATGATCTTCTTCTTCAGTTGGTTCTACTCCACCATTCAGTATGATCCTGTGGAGATCGGCAACAACCTGAAGAACAACGGCGGCTTCATCCCCGGCTTCCGTCCGGGCAGACCCACCGCTGACTTCATTAAGAAGGTTATCAACAAGATCGTTATTTTCGGTGCTGTATACCTGGCAATCGTTGCATTGCTGCCTATCATTGGCGGTAATATTATGGCAAAGGCAAATATGATGAATCTGTCCATCGGCGGTACTTCCGTCATCATCGTTGTGGGCGTTGCTCTTGAGACGGTGAAGGCACTGGAGGCACAGATGCTGATGCGGCATTATAAGGGCTTCCTGGACTAAGATCGGAGGATATCCCAAGATGAATCTGATCCTGTTGGGCGCACCTGGCGCCGGAAAAGGAACCCAGGCAGAATTGCTCATTGAGCAACTGCACATTCCCTCTATTTCCACCGGAAATATGCTCAGAGAGGCGATGGCCAATGGCTCTGAGTTGGGAAAACAAGTGAAAACCTATATGGACTCCGGTTCTTTGGTTCCGGATGATGTGATCCTTTCCATCGTAGCGGATCGGGTAAAACAGCCCGACTGCAGTAATGGCTTTATCCTGGACGGGGTGCCCCGCACCCTGGCCCAGGCAGAGGCTCTGGATGCAAAGGGTGTTCACATCGACTATGTGGTTTCCATAGAGATCGACGATGCTGTGATCGAAGGCCGTATGACCGGCCGGCGTGTTTGCACCAAGTGCGGCGCCAGTTATCACATCGTTGCCAATCCTACCAAGCAGGAAGGGATCTGCGACCTGTGCGGAAGTGAAGTAGCCATCCGTAAGGACGATGCTCCGGAAACGGTGCGCCACCGTCTGGAAGTCTACCACGCCTCCACTGAGGTTTTGAAGGACTATTACAAAAAGCAAGGCAAACTTCGCCTTGTGGAAGGCAATCAGCCCATTGCAGATGCCAATAAGGAGATCCTGCGTGCTTTGGGAGCGGAATAAATGATCGCAATCAAAAATGAATCGGAACTTTTGTGTATGCGGCAGGCCTGTAAAATTACCGCGGCAGCCCGTGCTTTGGCAGGGGAAATGGTAAGACCGGGCGTATCCACAAAAGAAATCGACAAGGCCGTTTATGACTATATTGTCAGTCAGGGCGCAAAACCGTCGTTCCTGGGCTATCACGGCTTTCCCGGAAGCACTTGTATCAGCGTCAATTCCACAGTGATCCACGGCATTCCCGGCGGCTATGTGCTACAGGAAGGGGATATCGTATCGGTGGATGTGGGTGCTTATTACAAAGGCTTTCACGGAGATTGCGCGCAAACCTTTCCCTGCGGCACAATAAGTGTCCAAGCACAAAGACTGATTGATGTGACAAAGCAGAGTTTCTTTGAAGGAATTCGCTTTGCAAAACGCGGATACAGAGTATCCGATATCTCCCACGCCGTTCAAAAGCATGTGGAGTCAAACGGTTTTTCAGTTGTGCGCTCCTTCGTAGGTCACGGCGTTGGCGCACAACTACACGAGGAACCGGAAGTTCCGAATTTCGGCGCTCCCGGTCGTGGACCGAGACTGCTGCCAGGAATGACACTGGCGATCGAGCCGATGGTGAATGCGGGCGTATATGATGTCCGGGTTCTGAAAGATGGCTGGACCACAGTGACTGCCGATGGCAAACTCTCTGCCCACTATGAAAATACTGTACTCATCACCGACGGGGAGCCGGAAATACTCACCGTCGCCGAAGGACTTTGATTATGGACCCTGATTTACCGGATTTAACAATTGCAGATGTGGTCGTTTCCACCGCAGGGCGTGACGCCGGAACGCTGTTTTATGTGCTTGAAGCAGATGAGACCTGGCTGTTCCTGGCAAACGGAAAGGACCGAACGATTGAAAAACCCAAACGTAAAAAGCGCAAGCACACAAATAAGGTCCTTTGCTCTGACACCAGAGTCGCCCAGAAACTTCGCAATGGCGACAAGGTGCTCAACAGCGAATTACGAAGAGACTTGGCTTATTTAAGTAATAACCTGGGAGGTTAATGAACTTTGGCAAAAGACGACGTAATCGAGATTGAGG
>JAZNDD010000015.1:0-13848 GCA_045587865.1 Faecousia sp. | reverse complement strand
TACATATCTGCGGATAAAGGATACATTTGGTGCGTTGCCAACTGCCCAGCCCATTTTCGCGGGTTTCAGATCAGCAAGCGCCAGTTTTGCAGCATCGCAGAAACGGGCTGCCAAAAAATCAATATACTGATTACCCTTGATCCGATGCTCGTTTCTATCAGACTTCTGGGTCATAGGGCCACTGTGCGTGTGTGTGCAGGAAAGGATAACATTTTCCAGAGGCAGACCGGTTTCCTCAGCAACACGCTTGCGGTACGCATCTGTAGGCTCATTACGGATCAGCAGCAGGTCAGCAGACAGCATAACGACCTTATTCTTACCGTCAGATACAGCAAGAGCATTGACCTCAAGTTCATCCAGAACGGTCTGGGCAAGGCGCTCAACAATATTGTAATAGCCATCCAGCGGTGTACCCAGAGGGGGTGTGATGTTTACACGGCTAAAGCCGGCTTGCAATGTGTTTCTTGTATTAACCATAAATAATACCTCCATTGGCATTTGATTATAATCAAATTATAAATTCCAACTAAAACACTGTCAACGCAGAAAAATTGCTATTTTATATGTAAAACTTTGCGTCTTAAATATTTTGCAAAGGAATTATTTTCCTTGCAACTAACCTTTTATTGATATATAATTATAAAAATATAAAACAGACGCAGGAGGCTTATTATGTTCAAAATAGGCATTATCGGCACAGAGAGTTCTCACGCTCTTGCCTTTGCGAAATACTACAATCTTCCCGATCCGGAAACTGGAAAGTTCAATCACGAGGATGTGCGGGTAACTGCCATATACGGCACGGACGAGGAGGCAAACAAGAAAACAGCCGAGGCAGCCGGGATTGAATTGACTGTGGAAAAGCCTGAGGATCTGATCGGTATAGTGGATGCCGTTATGATCACCAGCAGATGGGGCTCACTGCACTATGAACAGGCATTGCCTTTTGTTGAAAAAGGCATTCCCCTGTTTATCGATAAGCCCTTTACATCAGACCCTGCCCAAGCAGATGCTTTAATGGCTAAGATCATAGAACATAATTGCCCCATAATGGGTGGGTCAGCCTGCAAGTATTTACCGGATATCAAAAAAATCAAAGATCTGGTAGCTCAACTTAGAGAAGAAGGTACCTTTAACGGTGCATCTATGAGCTTCCGTATCACTCTGGACAGCCCCTATGACGGTATTTACTTCTACGCCCCGCATCTGGTCGAAATGTGCCTGGAGGCTTTCGGTTTTGATGTGAAGAACATTCAGGCTATGCGTACAGGAAAAAATCTGCTGGTAAATGTCCAGTATGAAAATGACGCCGTTTCCCTACAGTTTGTGGCATCCGGAAACCAATCCGCACTGATTTATTCCAAGGCGCAGAATTACCACTTCGATATCGACTTGTCCGGTCTGTATGCATTGGAAGCGGCCCCCTTTGCGGAGCTGCTCCACGGCAATCAGGAATCCTTGACTGCTGAACAAATGGTAAAGCCTGTTCATATGATTGCCGCAATCAAAGAATCCATGGAAACAGGAAAAATTATAGCAATGTAGGAGGTGCTTATTTATGATTATCGATATTCACGCCCATATTTGGGGCAAAGTGCCAGAACGCTTAGTTGCAACCAAAGAACAACTAATTATGAACGCAAAAGATTTCGGCATTGACAGAATCTATGTATCCGGTCTTGCACATTATATTTCAGATGAAGCAGAGATCGATTATCTCAACAATGAAGTATATAAATTTATGAAAGAAGAGCCGCAGTTGATCGGTGGCGCAGTCTATGTGAATCCGGAAAATAAAAATGTTCTGGATGTGCTCAAACGCACTACCGAAGAACAGGGCTTCGAAATGATCAAACTCTGGTGCTGTACCTTTGCAGATGTTCCTGCTATGGATCCAATTATGGAATACGCAGCCGAAAACGGACTGCCCGTCTTATTCCACTCTTTCAAGAAGTCCAGTGGCCAGGTTCCCAATGAAACAACCGGCATTCATGTGGCAAACATTGCCCGCAGGCATCCCAAAACCAAAATCCTGATGGCACATCTTGGCGGTAGTGCTTTTGACGGCATTCCCGCCATCCGTGATTTTAAAAATGTCTGGTGCGATCACAGCGGCACGATCTATCACGGTGAGGACTTAAATTACGCGGTAGACAACATCGGCGCAGAACGCATTCTGTACGGAACAGACAATCTATATCTGCCTAATATCGGGCAGGTATTAGGTGCAGATCTGACAGATGATGAGAAAGATATGATTTTCTATAAAAATGCGCAAAAACTTCTGGACAGAAGTTTCCGTCTATAAGGAGGTAGGATTATGAAAAAAATGGACTTTAACTGCTATTGCGGCAACTGGCCTTTTTTCAGGGTTCGCTATAATACAATTGAGAAAATTGCCCAACTCCATAGCCGTTGCGGTATTGAAGGTGGTTTTATTTCTGCAATTGAAGCCATTTTTTATCAGGATCCCTATGAGGCTGAATTACAACTGGCAAAACAGTTAGAAGGTACACCTTATATGCACGCAATGATCCTCAATCCTATGATCCCCGGCTGGAAAGATGATTTTAACCGCGGGGTCAAGAATTTAAATATTCGTGCTGTTCGATTAATGCCCGGTTTCCACGGATACACATTGGCAGATCCCGTACTCAATGAGGTGTGCGATCTTCTTCGTGCCAATCATCTACCTTTGATTCTCACACTTCGGATTCGGGACGAAAGAACAGCATGGATGTTTTCTCCCAGGAAACTTGAAGTTCAGGAAGTTGCTGATTTTCTGAATAAATACGCAGATATCATTACAATTCTCGGTTGTAGCAGAGCAAAAGAATGCATTGAACTTAAAGCACAATTCAAAAACAGAACCAATCTGTTTACAGAAGTTTCCGGCTTTAAGGACGGTAACTATGCAGTTGAAAATGTTAGTAATGAAATTGGATTTAATCACATCATTTACGGATCTTCTGCTCCCCTTTTGGAAATGCAATCTACAACAATTATTGTTGACAGAGCAAAACTTCCGGAAGACACCAAAGCCAAAATCTTCAGCGGTGAAACGCTGTTGAATTTATTGTAATTACAAAATGCGCCACCGATTCAGAATTGGTGGCGCATTATTTTACGGTTCTTTAAAAGAGAACATTTTCATATCCGGCAGCAGGAACAATTTCGGTCCCCAAGTGACATTAAAACGGCAGGTACTGTTCAGATCCGTATTTTTATCCGGTGACCAGGTCTCACCCGTCAAACCGTGTCCGTAGAAGGACCACTGTGCCTCAGCGGTTGTATTGTAGCACTCGTGTCCAAGTGCGCATTGCACACCGGCAATGTCAATTACGGAATTGGATTCAATGTACTGGGCAAAGGGCATATACCGACGGATCATATCCGGAAGATCATTGTTTCCGGGTGTTACATAGATCTTTTTCGCACCGGAATTTTTCAAAATTTCCGTGATCCTTGTAAGTCCTGCTTCATATTCTTCCTCCGTATTGATCATTCTGCCAACCTTTACCTCATCCACAAAATCGCCGGTGTGGATAATAATATCCGGTTTGATTTTACGGATCAGATCTTCATAATAGGGATATGCTTCAGAATGGGTATCCCCAATGTGCAACAGCTTCAGGGAGTTCGACTTCGTGACCTCCTCCGGAACTTCAACACCCTTTTCCATAAATTCCTGAACCCGCTTGCGCTTGCGCTCAATCAGCATTTCTTCGCCCATACTGATCATTGCATTGGGCAAGTGGGCAACATCCTTACAGCGGGGCTCAAGAATCCCTTCTGTATCCAGTACCGTAAATGAGCAATCCCTGGTACTTGCGCTATATTTACGGAAATTCATCTGGCGGATCAGCTGGTCAGCTCGAAGCGCATCACCCACAAACAAGGTATCTTCCGTCAGCTCTGCACTGTCCATTTCCTGTTTCCACTCAGCAATTTCCAAACCGGCAATCTCCCCTATGATTTGCGCTGTTTCCATTGCGCTGTTACAGGGATGGGTATATATCTTACCGTTATATTGCAGGTATTTGATGTAATCCCCAAGGCGGGCCGCCTGCTTGCGTCCAAGCTCTGTTAAATGGGGATCATCCGCACCCAGTGCCTGGGCGCTACTAATAATATAATATTTCATTTTATACCTCCGCCAATCTGCATCTGGGTATTTCCCGGGAAATCTCCTCAGGTTTTACCAAATAGATTGGATTTGTCAGCAAAATGCATCTGCCGTCCCTATCATAAATTTCTGCACGCTGGAAGCTGACAGCAGCAGGACTTGCTTTCAGGACAGAATTATGAGAATAATCTGTATCTGTAATTTCTTTAGAATAAACCTCGTGTCCGTTTTCAACCAGACGGAAACGCCAACCGGGCTGCACATTCTTTGCGGCAAAACAAATGTCAACTTCAGAACGCTTATTGGTTGTAAAAACCGTTCCCTGTTGGTAACCTTCTCGTGTTTCAAAAGAAACAGTTCCTTTAAGCATTACAGGATCGCCGGTATATACACATCCTTTGCGGAGTGCCTCAACAAACGCGCCTTCATCAATCGGGTGCTGAAGATCGCCATCCACACCGATCCAGGTGGCAAAGTTATTGCCCTCAAACCAGTTTTCGTTGTTTCGGTGACAGTCATTGCAGCCGTAGCCTGTAAGAAACAGTCCGCCGGAAGAAAGAAGATCCCAGTGCATTAAATATGCCTGCAGATCAAAGCCGTTTCTGCCCATTGGATAGCCAACTTCCACCAGCGAAGCGCCGTATGCATCGCAGCTCAAAAGGGTCGCGGCAGAGCGCGCCACAACAAATGCCCTCTGCAAAGGATCAAATTCCTTTCGTTTCAAAAGGCTGATAGCCAGTGGATGGTTGATTGCAAAGATTCCGTTATGCTTCTTTGCGTGGTCAGCAACTGTGCGATTGGAAACCTGCCAATTCAGCTGGGCGAGGTTTAATGTAGGCACATTTGTAGAAAAGCAATTTTTATGTTCTGTTTTTGAAAACTCAAATGCAACGAACGGAGTAACATCATATAGCTTTCCAACCCTTGCTGCCTCTTCCTTCTGGGCAATGTGCGCCTGCTCAAAATTCTTATTAAATTTGATTTGGAAATCCCGGATTTGAACGCTTAGTGCTGCCCCGGAACGCACTTGGAGAGTAACCGTAATGGTATCAAACACATTATCCTTGCCGCCGATCATAATGTCATCAGACACATCCATATACAAGGGCATTTCAGCTACACCGTTTTCAATTTTCAGCGGCAGTATCTGGCAATCGGCAGCTTCCAGACCTGTTGGATCGCCTAAAACATACAGCATATGGGCTTTTTTGCATTCAGGCGGTCGCTGAGACAGTGTAATATCAAACACCAATCTGGTATCCGGTGTCATTTTCCCAAGCTCTACTCCAAGACGCAGGCTCGTTTCCATCAACAGTGCCGGATTATGCCGGTGTCCAGTAGAATGAAAGTAAATACCGCCGCATTGCCAGTCAGATCTCTCGTCAGAGCGTGCCAACAGTGTTGCGGTTTTACGGTCTGCATCCACTGTGTAGGAAAACTGAGCCTGCTCAGTAAATTCTGCTTCAAAGAAGCCGTGGTCTGCTTTATTGAGAACACCGTCTTCAAAGGAAAATCCGGTAAAAGACCGCTTTCCGATGCCGGTTGCCGTGTCGTGGTCCGTAAACCAAATATATTTCATACCAAGCTTGTTGGCATTGTGCATATGTGCAGCCATCGACATACCCGGCTGAAAGCAGGTATGCAGGTGCATATGCATTGGATGATATGTATAGTTTCTCTTCATTTTGATACCTCCGCGTTTTTTATATTATAGCAAATTTTTTTGTATATGCAAGTAGCATTGACAGATAACAGGTTTAAGAGTAAAATATGTAAGGAAAATACACGAAGGAGAAAGATATGTCTGGATTTCGTTTTCATTTAGCAGTAATTGCTGCAAAATTTGCAGGCTGGGTCATCCGCCTGTCCGGCAGAGACGGATCGCACACCCCCGGTGCGATCGCGCTGAAATTCTGCCCCACTTTTCTATCCAAAGCACCAAAAGCACCGCTGGCGATTTGTGTAACAGGTACAAACGGCAAAACCACTGTTTCCAATCTGCTGACCGATGCACTGCGGGCAAGTGGAAAGGTAGTTGTAAACAACCGCACCGGCTCAAACATTGTTCCCGGCTGCACAACGAACTTGCTGAACAGCTTAAACATTTGGGGAAAGTGCAAGGTGGATGCCACTGTATTTGAAGTGGATGAGCGCGCTTCCCGGTTGATTTTGCCCTATGTGAAACCGGATTATCTGGTGGTTACCAATCTGTTCCGGGATTCTCTGAAGCGGAATGCACACCCCGATTATATTTTCAGTGTGATAGACACCTATTGTCCCGACAGCACCAAGCTGATCTTGAATGCTGACGAGCTTTGCAGCAGTATGCTCAAATCCGCCAATGAGCGGGTATTTTACGGAATTGGAAAGCTGGACTCTGATATCACAGAAACGATCAATATCGTTGCAGACTACACACTGTGTCCCAAATGCGGCACCAAACTCAAATACGATTATCTGCGCTACCATCACATTGGTTATGCCCGGTGTCCCGAGTGCGATTTTCATTCTATGGATGCGGATTACCTTGTAACGAAGGTCGATACCGAGAATATGCAGCTGACACTCTCCCACGGCGGTCAAGAAACTGTATTTCCGCTGATCAGCGACATTACATTCAACATTTATAACGAACTGACTGTCATTGCAACCTTGCTGGAGCTGGGATATACAGCCGACCAAGCCCGGGAAATGGTTGAGAAAATTCAAGTACCGGATTCCCGACTGAATCATATTCAAGTTGGAGGTATAACGGTTGTTCAGGCAATGAGCAAGGGACAAAGCTGCATTTCCTCCTGCCGTACTTTTGACTATGTATCCAGCCAACCCGGCAAGAAGGCTATTGTGCTGGCAGTTGACGATGCTTATGACCGGAAAAAGAGTGTGGAATATGCCGGTTGGATCTACGATGTTGACTACGAATTTTTAACAAGAGCGGGTGTGGAGCAGGTTATCGCTACCGGTCCTCGCTGTTATGACCACAAGGTCCGTTTGCTCCTTGCCGGTGTGCCTGAGGAAAAGATCGCCTGCTGTCCTGACGAAATGGATGGCATTGATTTGATCCAAAAAGACAAGATCGATTCTGTTTATATTCTCTACGACACATCCACCTATTCCCTTTCCTGTCAGATGAAGGAAAAACTCCTTAAGAAGCTGGAGGCACACAATGAAAATTGAAATTCTCTATCCCGAGCTGTGCTGCCTGTACGGCGATAAGGGCAACACCCTGTTTTTACAAAAGTGTCTGCCGGATGCTGATTTTGTCTACACACAGCTAAACGACAAGCCCCGTTTCTTAAGTGAAGAAATTGATCTATGCTGTATGTATTCAATGAGTGAAGCCAGTCAGGAACGGATCTTAGAGCGGTTGCTGCAATGGAAGGAAGAAATTGCGGCGAAATTCCAAAATGGAAAGACCCTGTTTTTACTACTCGGAAATGCTTTGGAGCTGTTTGGCAAGTATATTCAGCGGGAGGATGGCTCAAAAGTGACCGGACTGGGTATCTACGACACTCATACCGTCCGTCACGCCCCCAATCGCTTTAATACACTCATTCAGGCAAGCTTTGAGAATATGACCCTGCTTGGCTATACCAGCCGTTTCTCGGACACCTACGGTATTACAGAAGATATGTGTATGTGCAAAGTAGAGATCGGAACAGGCTCTGCCCCCGGTTCTAAGCTGGAGGGTATCCGGCAGGATCGTGTCATTGCCACTTATTTGCTCGGTCCGCTGCTTGTTTCCAATCCGGATTTTTCCAAATGGCTCTTAACGCAGCTTGGTATCAACGATCCTCAGCTGCCTTATGCAGATGCCCTGTATGAGAGCTACGAATGTAAAAGAAAGGAATTCCAGCAGCCGGGTCTGGCACTGGACTGACAGAAATGGAGCATTACCGTCCCACAAAAGCAACCATTGACTTGGGTGCAATCAAGCGCAACACTGCGCGCATTATCCGTAATTATCCCGGTTATCGTTACTATATGGGCGTTGTAAAGGCTGACTGCTATGGCTATCGGGGAAACCGGGTCATTGACGCAATGCTCAGCGGTGGTGTCAACTGCCTTGCTGCAAGTCTTTTGGAAGAAGGACTTTCTTTGCGGAAAAGCTATCCTGCGCTTCCCATCTTGCTCTTGACACCTGTTGCACCAGCTTTACTTCCGGTATTGTCTGAATACCGCCTGATCGCCACCGTTGCCAATCAGGAGCAAGCAAATGCTGCTGCAAAGGTTTCTGATTTGGAGGTTCTCATTCGAGCCAACGGTGGATGCGATATTCTGGGAGGTCCGACGGAAAAATCCGGCTTCGAAAGCATTTACAACACCCTAATGCAGGGAAAATGCAACTTAAAGGGTATTTACCTGCACAGCTACAATGGAGAATCTTCCAAAGAAACCCAACAGGAATACGACCTTTTTGAAGCAATGACGAAGGACATTGATCTTGCCGCGCTGGATATGGTCAGCATCAGCTGCAGCCTTTCGCTGCCCCGGATGGAAAAACTTCCCTACTGTAATGCCTGCCGTCTGGGTAATATTATGTACGGCATCGAAACAGAGGATCTTGAACTTGAAAATACTTTCCGCCTAACGAGCCAAATATTGACCGTATATCCCCTGCAAAAAGGGCAAAGTGTTGCTTATTCCCACGCCTATACTGCCAATGCAGATGGCGAACGGATCGCCGCAATTCCCATTGGTTTTGGCGACGGCTTCTCTAAAACAAACATTGGTAGAGATGTGTATATCGGGAGCAAGCCCTATCCTATCGTGGCAGTAACGATGGATATTACCCTTATATCTGTGGATGAGAATGTACAGGCGAACGATAGAGTTATGCTGATCCGGGACAATCGCCATTTGGACCAGATCGCAGAACATATCCACGGAGCCACAGAGGAAGCCATCTGCGCACTAAATAAGCGCGTATATCGGGAATATATCGATTAACAAAACTTGGCGGGGAGCGCGTAGCGCGTTCCCCGCCAATGTAATTAGGTGATAGATGTTCCGTTAGCACACATAACCGCCCTGTATTTCTAATTAAATTTAACATTGTTGGAACAGTGCATTATTTCATCAAAAACACCGACATATGCATTTTTTAATGATTCATTTGATTCGTAGCGATTACTCATTTGTGACATATCGTGTCTGTTATACACTAACTCACCTTGTTCGTTAATTAGAAGATTTTCAAGAGCGATTACAGTATACACATTTGGAGAATTAGCAACACCTATTTCTTCGGGGTGCTCGAAAACAAAACAAACTGCATTTCCAACAGGAGTACCACACCAAGACAAGAAATGTACACCGTGCACCTCTTTGCCTTTTGCAGTATAAAAATAATCACCACAATATTTTGCGTCCGTATAGTTGCCATATCCAAGAACCCATATCTTCGCTCTTGCATCGGAAATCAATTTATTTTGTTGTTCAGTAGTAAGTTCCGTCATTGACCGAACGTAAGTGTTTAATCCGCTGACAGTATATGTTTTTTCAAAAGAGGATGGGTATTTACCATAGTTTGCAACCATTGTGGCTTTGTCACTACAAGAATAAGTAACAGTTACTTTATCTCCGTTTTTAAGATTATTGTTAGGTGTTACTTTATATGTACCACTATAATCATTACCGTAATTGTACGCACTTGCCGTTCCGTAGGGGGAGATGCCGGAGAAAGAAACCTCTAACCTTTCAAAAGGATCAAAAGTGTCGGCATCTTTTAAGCCGGATACCGTAAAAGATTCCGATGTGCAAACATAATCCCATACAAAATAGGTCTCAACTTTCTCGGTGTCAATTTTCCAAACGGTCTTTACAGTATCTCCATTACTGAGTTTATTACGTTTATCTAAGCTCACAGAGATATAATTGAGTATGGCATTTGCAGCAGATTTATCAGTGTTTCCGTAAAGTTCCCTATATACTTGTATGCTTTCTTTGTTAAACGAAACACTTCCTATGTGGTCTAATAAAAACCGTTCCTTATCAAAGGTGACAGAACCATATCCTGCTAAGTTATCACCTTCAAATTCTACTGATACATAATTGTTTAAATTGATTTTTGCCGAAATATTGGTAGAGGTTGAGTCATCGTTGTTTCCGGTATTATCATTTGTCGGATCTTTTGATGTGTCCTCTGAGTTGTATTTTAATTTAATCCACTTAACCGCAGTCTTCAAATTCCAATCATTAATATATTCGTTAAGTTCCTCAATCGAACACTCTTTGCCATTGAGTTCAAATTGATTCATCGTACTATCTTTTATTGCTGTATATGTGACACTCGCCTTGTTATCTTCAAAAGTTAGTCTGCAGTAGTAATTGCTTGCCGCACCATTGCTGCCCATAAAAGAACCATCTGTTTTTAGCGCCTGTAAAGATCTAACACCAAATTCGTACCCATAAACATCTAATCCGTTGCAATGGAGAACAAGATAGGCACCGTAATCTGTTGAGATATTGATTACCATCTCATCAGTCTTATCTTCATCAAAATCGACAAAGCCATATTCAACAGGGTTGGCATATAAGGGCGTCGTAAACTCTCCGTTACCAACAGCATAATTTTTCAATAAAACCGCTTCTCCTTTTTCGGTTATGAATGTTTTTTCATTATTAAGAACAGCAGTAAGCAAATCCATAGAATCAATTTTTTGAGATGAGCAAGCGCCAATTGTGAGTGCAATTACAAAAAACAAAAATATAGATAGTAATCTTTTCATATATAATTCCCCTTATATGTTATCTATAATAAACCAATTGCAGAAACACTTAATTTCATTATAATACTTTTTCAAAAATAAACAATGTTTTTTGCAAAAAAACTGCGATATAATCTGTAGTGGCGATTATTCGCCCGCGGGCATTCAGTGAACACCCCTACTACCTTGTTAACACTAAAACTTTAAAGACCAATGCTCCAAATTTCTGCTTATCGGCTGTTGCACGATAAAAATGCAAAATGCAAAACGAATATGTCAATAAACATTTACAGCAATCGTACCACCGCGTCATCCTGAGCGAAACGCAGTGAAGTCGAAGGATCTTCGCACCGAAAGACAGCAAAAGACAGGAGACGGTTTGCACAGCATATCCACGGTGCCACTGAGGAAGCCATCTGCGCCCTGAACAAACGGGTCTATCGGGAATACATCGATTAGTCAAAACCGGTGTTCAAGCAGAATTATATCTTGCGTTTAATTTTTTTAACAACATAGCAAAAGAACTGCGGCCGGTGGGTCGCAGTTCTTTGATATTTGGTGTTATTCTTTTACGGGATCGCATTTGCAGGCAAGGGCTTCTTGCAGTCGCTGTTCCACATCATCGACCTTCACGAAGGCAGAGCAGCTGTTGCCTGTCTTTTGCACGAAACAGTATAGAAACGGTGTATCATCCCCGGCGGGATTTCTCCCGCCGGGGTGATTGGTACTGGTTATAAGGATTTGCGGTTACTTGATCGCTGTAACTGTGATCGTGGTATCACCAATATGCCAGTTATCTCCGCCGCTTCCCTCGGCACCGTACTGCATATAGAATGCCAGGGTATCAGAGAAGCCGGAATTGGTGATATTGATAGCATCAAATGTATGTTGATACCATTCCCACTCGTCATCATCTGTGTCAGCTCGATAATGAGCCATCGCAGAGCCAGTCTTGTTGTTGTAAGGTTTGACCCAAGAGTCTCTATTGCCCAGATGATCACCGTAAATCTGTATGGAAATGTAGATTCTTACCTTCGTATACCCCTGCTTGATCAGTTCCTCCCGATCAAAGCCCAGATCTACATATTCAAAGAATTCATCGTCGTCCGTGACCAGACAATCAGAAGGTCTCTTGTTGGCATCCTTATAGCCCTGACGGAGCTTGAGTGTCGCACTGGTCTGCAGCCACTTAGCGGTGAGGGTCACATCTCCGGCGGTCTGCCAGTAACCGGTATTGGACGGAGTTGTGCCATCAGGCAGCACCCACTCCAGGAACTGATAGCCCTCTTTAGAAGGCTTCATAGAGCTGTAGTTATATGTGCTGTCGAACACCACATTCATAGTGGTCGTACTCATAGAGCCGCCGTTAGTATTGAAAGTGATTTTGTAGGTATTGGCGACCCACTTGGGATATACCTTCACGACGCCATTGGCCTCTGTGGTCAGATTTGCTTTTTCGATCACCTGACCGGCATCGCCCAGTCTGTGACCTTCTGTGCAGCCACTGTCGGTATACCAGCCAGCGAAGGTGTAACCGGACAGAACAGGTGCTTCTGCCAGAGTCACATTTTCATCGTACTTGCAGCCGGTGGAACTGGGCATACTGCTGATTTGAGTAGAAGCCGTACTGGGCTTGACGCTCTGGTACTCCAGGGTATAATCGATCTTTTCCCACTGGGCATACATCGTCACGACCTCACCGTTGGAAGCCAGGGAAGTATTGATTACCTGCTCATCGGTGTATGTGCCGGTAGAGACAAGTTCATCCTGACCTTCCACCTTGCCCCGGGTCTCCCAACCCATAAACATGTAACCATCTCTGGTGAACTCGTTCTTTGCCAGCTTCTCAACGCCGCCTACGGTGTGCAGAGTCTTCTGCATTTTGCCTGTGCCGCCTTCTGCCTCGTATTCCACAAAGTAGCTGTTAGCGATCACTTCCGCGATGTTATCTCTGGGAATGCTGTATTCCAATGTCTCGCAAGTGGGGTTGTTCAAAGCGTTTACATCGGGATAATACAGTACGATGCCATGCATATTGTCCAGCATACTGTAAGTGTTCATGTAGACATTGCCGTCGTTGGGATCATAAGTAACCACACCGAATACACGGATGTTACCGGCCTGGACATAGTCGTAATAACCGTGGGGAGAGGAGCCGCTGATGGTGATAGATGCCTCGGAAGCAGTGGTCATAGACTTTAGGTAAGAGAAGGAAGAACCAACCTCCTGTCCATTCTCGGTTTCTTCACCGTAGCTGCCGCCGGTAGACTCACTGCCGCCCCAGGAATCGGTGTTGGTATTGGCGTAGCCGTAGCCGGCTTCAATACCGGCCTTAACCGGGGAAGCATCACCGCCAAATTCTATACTGATATCCACATGGGTGTTATGCTCGTTAGAGATTTCCTTTGCCCATTCCTTACTCTGTTCCCACTCACTGGAGGAGGAGATGGATTTGGAAATAGTCTGGGTAATGGAATCTGCAAAGCTTTCTTCCATGGTGTTTTCCTGAGACATAGTCAGGGTAAAGTCACCTGCACCGGTGTGTCTGTACAGACCCAGAGTGGAGGAGTTCAGCTCTTCCAGAACCACATTCTCAATGGTGCCCAGCTCGTAGGTAAAGATGTAGTGTTCGGTTTCTGGGTTGTACTTAGCAAGCATCAGCGTGTTGGTGCCAGGTACTGCAATGTTACGCATCAGCTTCCAGTTTGCAGTCAGGTCCAAATCACCGGTTGTGCCTGCGGGGATCTTGTAGTAGGTCTTGCCGCTGCGGTCTTCTGTCTGCACCTTGCCGTTGGTTTCTGTCCAGCCGGTAAAGCCCAGGCCGCTCCAGTTGGGATCGTTCAAATAGATCTCGTCTTCAACGGTGTAGGTATCCACATTGTTATTCTCGGGAGCTTCGAAATAACGAATATTATAAGTAATCAGTTCCCATCTTGCATACAGGATGTAGTCCTGCGTACTGCCGGCAGGGATGTAGTCCACCACATCACCGCCCTGAGAGGCAGTGTACCA
>JAZNDD010000014.1:0-11950 GCA_045587865.1 Faecousia sp. | reverse complement strand
GACAACATCATCTCCGCTGCTTCCTGCACCACCAACTGCCTGGCTCCTATGGCTAAGGCTCTGAATGACCTGGCTTCCATCGAGTCCGGCATTATGTGCACCATCCACGCTTACACCGGCGACCAGATGATTCTGGACGGTCCCCAGAGAAAGGGCGACCTGCGCCGCTCCAGAGCTGGTGCTGTGAACATCGTTCCCAACTCCACCGGTGCTGCTAAGGCTATCGGCCTGGTTATCCCCGAGCTCAACGGCAAGCTGATCGGCGCTGCACAGCGTATCCCCACTCCCACCGGTTCTACCACCATTTTGAACGCAGTTTGCTCCAAGGCTGTTACCGTGGAAGAGATCAACGCTGCTATGAAGGCTGCTGCTACTGAGTCCTACGGCTACAACGAGGACGAGATCGTTTCCTCCGATGTGATCGGTATGCGTTACGGCTCCCTGTTCGATGCTACTCAGACCATGGTCTGCAAGCTGCCCGACGGCAAGGTTCAGGTTCAGGTTGTTTCCTGGTACGACAACGAGAACTCCTATGTTTCTCAGATGGTCCGCACCATTAAGTACTTCGCTGAACTGGCTTAAGTTTGAACATACAAAATCCCCGACCAATCGGTCGGGGATTTTTAATGCAATGTAGGGAACGATTCATACCTTGAACTTATTGAAGTACTCGTACAGCGGGATCAGGTCTGTAAGGAAATTCCCTACCCGGTCTTTTAGTGCCGGACCAAAGGTTTCCGGAGAAAATTCCTCCCTTACCGTGCAGGAAATATAGCCCTTCCAGGCAAAATAGGGCGCAAGGGCTTTGTCCGGTGCTTCTTTGGGGCGCTTGTAGGTTTCCGCGGTGATGGGTACGCCGGTTTTCTTTTCCGTTTCCCGGATCAGCTTTAGAAACTTTCTGGGATGGGCGGCGATGTCCCTGCGGATCTCCTCCATTGTGCTGGGGCGGGGTCGCAGAAGAATAAAACCGTAGCTGATCCCTTCCGGGCGGATCTCAAAGTACAGGCAGGGATTTTCTGCCCACCAATCCACATCCTGACGAATACAGATCCACAGGCTCTCCTTATAGGGCACAGGATAGTGCATCCGGGCATCCCGGTAGATACGGCTGACCTTCAGAAGATTTCCGGCCTTATCCAGAAAAGGCTGGAACAGTTCCTGACCCAGTGCCTTAGTTGGTTCGTAGAGGTATTTTACATAGTCCTTTTTATGTGCCAAAAACCAGTCCCGGTTGTTATTCATCCGGATGCCCCAGAGAAAATCCACCGTTTCCGGCGAGTAGCCTTCAAACATAACGATCACTCCTTTTTTCCTATTTTACCCCCTTTTTTCCCCAGACGCAAGTCAAATTTCTGTTTATCAGACAACCGCCCGGTAAGCAGAAATTTAACGATGTTTCTTGATTTCTTTGGGGAATTTCGTTATAATAAGGCGGTTAGATTTGGAAAGAGGGAATATCAATGGCAAAAGAACAAAATCGCCTGCAGGAAAATAAGATGGGCGTAATGCCGGTGGGAAAACTGCTGTTTCAGATGGCACTGCCTCTGGCGATCTCTATGCTGGTTCAGGCATTATATAATGTGATAGACAGTGTTTATGTGGCTGGATATTCGGAAAATGCAGTGACGGCACTGTCCCTAGCATTCCCCATTCAGAATTTGCAGATCGGCTGTGCCACCGGTGTTGCGGTGGGTATGAACAGCCTGTTTAGTAAATCCTTGGGAGAAGGCAACCGTCAGCGGGCAAATCAGGCAGCCGGCAACGGCATTTTCCTGATGCTGATCCTTGTGGCTGCCTTTATGCTTTTTGGCTTTTTTGGCAGCAGGGCTTATTATGCATCTCAGGATATCAGTCCGGAAACTGCCCGGGGCGGCACAGAATATACTGCCATTTGCTGTATTTTTACCTTAGGTATCTTTGTGGAAATTCTGGGCGAACGGATGCTGCAGGCCTCCGGACGGACGGTTTACACCCTGTTTACCCAGGGCGTAGGTGCTGTGCTGAATATCATTCTGGACCCCCTGTTTATTTACGGTTCTGAAAAAATGGGTATTCCTTCGATGGGTGTTGCCGGTGCGGCAATCGCTACGGTGATCGGTCAGTGGGTAGCAGCCATTCTGGCAGTTATCTTTAACTTGACAAAGAATGAAGATGTGTCCCTTTCTCTGAAATATCTGCGCCCCCGGCGGGATGTGGTGAAAGCCATACTCACAGTGGGCGTTCCTTCCATGATTATGATGGCGATCGGCTCGGTGATGAATTTCGGTATGAACCAGATCTTCCTGGGCTTCCCTCAGATCGGTGAGACTGCCTCCGGCGTATTTGGCGTATACTTCAAACTCCAGAGTTTCTTCCTGATGCCTTTGTTTGGCATTAACAATGCCAGCATTTCCATTGTGGCTTATAACTATGGCGCCCGCCAGCCCAAACGAATCACCGGCACATTAAAATTGGCAGTAGGCGCGGCGATGGTCATTATGGTGCTGGGCGTTTTGGTGTTCCAGTTCTTCCCGGATGCCCTGATGGAAATTTTCAGCAAATCCGGTCAGTCGGGAGATTTTGTGGCGATTGGTGTCAGCGCATTGCGGATCGTCAGTTGGCATTTCCCCATGGCCGCCATTGGCATTGCATTGGGCGCCAGTTTTCAGGCACTGGGCAACGGTATCTATTCTACCGTCACCTCCCTTTGCCGTCAGTTGGTGGCGTTGCTGCCGGCGGCATACCTGCTGAGCCTGACAGGAGATGTACACGCAGTCTGGTGGTCCTTCCCCATTGCCGAGGTGATCAGTATGATCGTTACACTGCTGTTCTTTGCCCGGATCTACCGGCAGAAGATCAAGCCCCTAACAAACCAAACAGAATAACCGTTAAAAACGGGAAAAAGCAGCAGTTTTACTGCTGCTTTTTTTGTTTATTAGCAACAAAACCTAATGAGTTTTGGATTTTTCACAATATTTATATCATAAATTTTTAGCAAAAGGGTTGACAATTCAGAATATGGGGAGTATAGTGTTAAAAGCTGAAAACCGATGGATAAAAAATTCGGTTTTTGACGAGTTTGAAGGGTAAAATATTTTTAAATTCAAATAGGAGGAATGTTTATGTTTGAAGTAAAAGCAAAGCCTTTAGGCAGTTTTGATGTGGCGGTGTGTGGCGGCGGCATTGCCGGCGTTTGTGCGGCGGTCACTGCTGCCAGACAGGGTGCAAATGTAGTTCTGATTGAGCAGTCCGGTATGTTGGGCGGCACGATCACGCTGGCTGGTATGGGCAACCTGATCGATGCAGACAATAAGGGCGGCATTATTCAGGAAATGCGTGATTTTCTGGATGCCCGGGGTATGACTTGGGCACGCCGCGGCGACAAGGTAGATAAGGATGGCAAGGTCATCCCCGTCAACCTGCTCCACGGTGAGGGCGTAAAGTATTTCTGCGACAAGATTTGCAAAGAAGCAGGCGTAACCGTTCTGTTCCACAGTATGGTTTGCTCTGCAAAGCACACAGACGGCCATATTCACCAGTTGCTGCTTTGCACCATGTGCGGAAATTTCTCGCTGGATGCAAAAGTCTACATTGAAGCCACCGGCAACGGTGCAGTAGCCGATCTGGTTGGCTGTCAGTGGGAGTGCGGTGATCCGGATGAGCACCGTCCCAGCCCGGTCAGCATGGGCTCTACATCCATTGGCCTGCCTGCTGACTATAATGGCACAGATTATGAGAATGACAAGACTGTTTATGCAAACAAACTGGAAGCACACGGAATTTCCGTTTCTTCCCAGCAGGGCAGTATTGTAAAGAGTCCCTATGGCTACTGGGGTACAGACTTTACAATGGGTTACGATGTGGTGCCTGATAACATCCTGCACCTGTCCAATGTGATTACGGAAAAGCGTATGGAGGCTTTCGATGTAATCGAAGCCCATCAGCAGATCCCCGGATTTGAGAAAATGAAGATCAACAGCACAAACCCCCAGATCGGCATCCGTGAGGGCCGCCGTATCTTCGGTCACTACCGCATTTCCAATGAGGATATCCTGACCGGTGCCCGGTTTGAAGATGCTGTGTGCCTGGTCACCTTCCACGTGGATGTGCACAAACTCCACGCAAAGGATACCATCGAGCAGACCCGTGGCTACGAAATGAAGCCCTATCACATTCCCTACCGCAGTATGCTGCCCCTGGGCTCTGACAATATGATCCTGGCAGGCCGCTGCATTTCCGGCGATTTCTATCCCTTCTCCTCCTACCGCGTCATCGGTAATATGGCAGGCGTTGGTGAAGCAGCCGGCTATGCCGCTGCCATCTGCGCCAAGGAAGGCATCAAGCCCATCCAGGTGGACGGCAAGCAGGTTAGCGCTTATATGAAGGACTACTTAAGAGAGCCTGTATAAATAACAAAACGGGCTGTAAATAATTTTCCAGGATAAATAAAAACAATTTTGGGAGGTGGCTCGCAAGCTGAGCCACCTCCCTCATTTTATCAAATTTCCGTTTATCGGGCTGATGCCCGATAAAAATGCAAAATGCATAATGCAAAATGCAAAATGAATGTGTCCGCGAAGCGGACTATATTTAAATCATTTCCGAAGGAAATACCATAATTATCCATTGTCAATTGTCCATTGTCCATTCGCACGACAGTGCGTCAAACAGAAATTTGACGGTTTTGACAGGAGTGTACGATGGTGTTCGTAGGGAAATCCGTTCTCGGCTGTCCGTTTGATTTTTTAGGTCGAATTATCCGCATATACCATATTTCAGGGCAGTTCACAACCGCCGGGTCCGCGTTATTTCTCTTTTTCTGTGCGTTGTATGCACATCCGATACCTGGAAGGGGGCATGCAGAATTTACGCCGGAAAACGGTTGTGAAGTAAGTAGCATTTTCAAAACCGCATTGTGTCGCAATTTCCCAGATGGTATGGTCGGTGGTCTGTAGAAGCGTGCAGGCATACTCCAGCCGCTTGCCGGTAATATATTCCTTAAACCCCACACCGGTGCGTTCTTTAAAAGCACGGCTGACTGCATAAATAGAGGCGTTCATATGATCTGCCACAGCGTTCAGGCACAGGGCACTGTTGCAGAAATTTTCATTGACGTAATCCAAAAGATAGCTGTGCATATCCGAAGGAAGGCTGTGGGCTTTTTCAATGCCGTCAGTTTCTTCTAAAATATCCGTCTTAGACATTATGGAACCCCTTTCTGCAGAAATATAGAAACCGATTACTGTAAACTTTTTCCTAAACATAATATTTCGGAGAATTTGCAATATAATACCATATTATTTTCAGAAAAGCAATATATTTTTGTATCAAAATCGAACATATTGAAAAAGTAAACGATTTCTACGAGAATTGGTGTATTGCAAAATCCATTATCAAACGCCCTTCCTGCTGCCATTTTTCAGTTTGATGGTTTGTTTTGTATGTCCATTGTAGGGGCGGTGCGGCACGCCGCCCGTCGGTAAAATGTGACCTGGATGAACGCATTTGCCGCATTATTCGCCTGCGGCGGTGTGGCTTGACTTTTCCCTTTAGTAAGGTATAATGAGCATAGATTATTGAAAAGAGGTAAACTTCTATGTTTTATCGTATGAATGTGGCTGGACTTGACCGGGATCTGCCCGTCTGCCGGGTAACGGACGACCTGTATATTGCCGGTTTTGTGATCTTCGGAGATCAGGAACTGACGGTGGCTTGCGCCCGGGAACTGCTGAAAAAAGCACCGGAATATGACTACATTATCACTGCCGAGGCAAAGGGCATTCCCCTTGCCCACGAAATGGCCCGCCAAACTGGTGCGAAAAAATATTTTCTCGCCCGGAAAGGTCCGAAACTGTATATGACCGGCGTGTTTGAGTCCTCCGTTCGCTCCATTACCACTGCCAAGGAGCAAAAACTCTATCTGGACACCGCCGATGCTGCGCTTATGAAGGGCAAGCGTATTTTGATCGTGGACGATGTGATCTCAACCGGCGAAAGTCTGGCGGCACTGGAAGCACTGGTGAAAAAAGCAGGGGGCATCATCGCCGGCAAAATGGCGATCCTTGCAGAAGGAGACGCCCAAGCCCGGGAAGATCTGATCTATCTTCACAAACTGCCTCTGTTCCATCCCGATGGCACCGTAATGGAATGATGATTTATGATGACTGACAATACATACGCAATTATCGATCTTGACAAGATCCAAGCCAATTTTCAGGCGATCCAGGAAAAAGCCGGTGTTCCGGTGATGGCAGTGATCAAGGCGGATGCCTACGGTCACGGCGCTGTGCCGGTTGCCCGGGTGCTGGAAAAGCAATGCGCTTTTTTCGGCGTGGCAATGATACAGGAGGCTTTGGAACTGCGCCGGGCAGGTCTGGAAAAACCCATTTTGATTCTCGGTCACACCCCTGTTGACGCCTTTGCCGACGCTATTTCTCAGGGGATCCGTCCTGCGATTTTCTGCTATGAAGATGCGCAGATCCTGTCCCAGACGGCTGTTGAGCTGGGCATAACTGCACCTTTTCATTTTGCGGTGGATACGGGTATGAGCCGGATCGGTTTTCAGGTAACGGAAGAAGATGCCAATCTGTGTGCAAAAATTGCCGTGCTTCCCGGTCTGCGTCCGGAGGGTCTTTTCAGCCATTTTGCCACTTCCGACTGTGCCGACCTTTCTCAGGCACAGGCTCAGGCAGAATTATTTGACCGGTTTGACAGTATGCTCCAGGATCGGGGAGTGAAGGTTGCCATCCGGCATCTGGACAATTCCGCAGGTATTATGAATTTTCAAAACCACTACGATATGGTTCGGGCAGGCATTGTGATCTACGGCCTGTACCCCAGCGACGAGGTTTCCACCGATCTTCTGAAATTACAGCCGGCACTAAGTTGGCACAGCCACATTTCCTTCCTGAAGGTTTTGGAGGCCGGGCGGGCGATCAGTTACGGGGGCACTTATGTGACGGAAAAACCCACGGTTGTGGCAACGATTCCTGTGGGCTATGCCGACGGCTACCGCCGGAATTTAAGCGGACGCTTTTATGTGCTGATCCGGGGGCAAAAAGCACCCATTTTGGGCAGGGTCTGTATGGATCAGATGATGGTGGATGTGACGGACATTCCCGGCGCAGAATTAGGCGACGAAGTGGTTCTGGTCGGTCAGAGCGGCGATCAGAAAATCTCTGCGGAAGAAATTGCCGCCGCCGGTGACTCCTTCAATTACGAGTTTGTATGCAACATCAGCCGCCGGGTTCCCCGGCTGTACGATCAGGACAGCAAACGGGTGCAAACGGTGCATTATTTATTGGATAAATGAAAACAAAAGGCGGGAGTAAACCCCCGCCCTACGGTGTCTTTACGTAGGGTGGGGGTTTACTCCCGCCGAATTTTAATTTTGTACGCGGTTTTCCATATGGCCGGAGCGGATCACCGGAGGCTTGGGATCTGTCATTTCCCAAGGAACCGGTGTTTTCTTTTCTTTCTCTTCCTTTTCCATAGCATTTCCTCCCTCTGAAAGGTAATGCTATTATCTGCAAGGTTAGAAAAATTATCCCCGGTATGAAGCGAATTGAAAATCCCAAAGGGATTTATATCGAGAGGGTGGCAAATGCCGCCCTTATAACAGGTCTTGCATATTATAAAGTCCCGGCTGTTTGCCGATCAGGAATGCGGCGGCATCAATAGCGCCGTCTGCAAACATCCCCCGGTCGTGGGCCTCGTGGCGCAGGGTCAGGGTCTGGGAATTGGTTCCGATGTGGACTTCGTGGATGCCCACCACATTGCCCATCCGCAAGGATGCAATGCCGATGTCATTTTTCTCCCGTTTGCCCTCGCCGGCTCTGCCGCAATGTGCCTGTGCCTGGGGACGGATCTCCTTCACTGCCTCATAAAGCATCCGGGCTGTTCCGCTGGGGGCGTCCACTTTCCGGTTGTGGTGGACTTCCACGATCTCAATATCTGCATCCGGGAAATTCTTCGCAGCCTCTTTTGCCAAACGGCACAACACTGCAATACCCAAACTCATATTGCCGGAATAGAACACAGGAACTACCTTCGCTGCATCCTCGATCATCGCCTTTTCTTCCGGTGTATGACCGGTGGTGCACATCACCAGGGCACAGCCGTTTTTCTTTACATACTCCGTCACTGCCTGGGCGGCAGAGTGGTGAGAAAAGTCGATGACCACATTGGCATCCACTGCACCCATTTCCTCAAAGGTTTTGGGCACACCCTTTTCTCCGTCGGCACTTACCAGTCCCACTGCCCGGTCACCCAGACGGGCAAGCAAAAGCTGACCCATTGCGCCGTTGGCACCGCAAACGATGGCTTTTATCTCATTCATAACCTTTATCCTTCTTTCTATCGGTTTTCCCCATTTTAACATATTCTTCCCAAAAAGGAAATAGGGAAAATAAATAAGGGACTATTGTAAAAAACATTTTACAATAGTCCCTTTTTCAATAAGACTTACAGATACTTCTTAATTTCCTCGGATGCGCCGGCAGGATCGTCAGACACAGTGATGGTGATGTTCATATTGTTATCTGCGGCGAACTTATCGCACCACAGGATGAAATCTTCACCGGCAGCACGGTCGTTGCCAATGGTCTTATAGAGGTTATCGATATACACATTGGTGATATCAAAGTTACCTGCGTGCAGACCGCTGAGCAGACCCTTCAGCATATCCAGGCTATTGATGCCGTATTCCTTGGAGTCCACCAAGCGAACCCGGTAGTTAATATCATAAGTAAGTTTCTTGCCATATTCGATGCAGACTACATCGCCCTGTGCGCTGGCCACTGCATTGTTAATGGCATCGATCATCTTCTTGGTTTTGCCGGAGCCCTTCAGGCCCATAATAACTTGAATCATCGGAAATTCCTCCTTTGCTGTGCAGCATTTATGCTGTAACTCCATTTTACCAGTTAAGTGCTTTTTTTGCAACACCTAAATGGTAATTTTGGAAAAATATTTTACTGTTCGTAGCCGGGCTTGCCCAAAAGTCCGAACATATTGCGCTTATAGAACTCAACACCGGGCTGATTGAAGGGATTTACCCCCAGCATATAGGCAGAAACACCGCAAGCCAGTTCAAAGAAATAGAAGATCTCACCCAGTTTTTCATTGTTCAGGGCGCCCATATCCATTGTGACCACTGGCACGCCGCCATCCACATGGGCCGCCAGTGTACCCAAATATGCCTTCTCGTCCACAAAGTCCAGACTTCTGCCTTCCAGATAGTTCAGCCCGTCCAGATTCTTGTAGTCGCCGCCAATGGTCATTGTCTGCTGGGGAGCATCGAAACGGACCATTGTTTCAAACAGATTGCGCTCGCCCTGCTGGATCATCTGACCCAGGGAGTGCAGGTCTGCGGTAAATTCTGCAGTCACCGGGAAAATACCCTTGCCGTCCTTACCTTCGCTTTCCCCGAAGAGTTGCTGCCACCAGCCACCCATCATCTTGAAGCCCGGCTCAAAAGACTCCAGGATTTCGATGCACTTGCCGTTACGGTACAGCAAATTCCGGATGGCTGCATACAGCCACACAGGGTTTTCAAAGGAACGGATGTCGTAATCCTTCTTTGCCTGTGCTGCGCCGCGCATCACTTCCATGGGATCGATACCTGCCACTGCCATCGGCAGAAGGCCTACAGCCGTCAGCACACTATAGCGGCCACCCACATTGGGGGGGATCACAAAAGTCTCCCAGCCTTCTTCCGTAGCCATCTGGCGCAGGGCTCCCTTATAGGGATCGGTAATGGCATAGGTGCGTTTTTTTGCGCCCTCGGTGCCATATTTTCGCTCCAGCATCCAGCGCAGAGCGCGGGTTGCGATGGCAGGTTCGGTGGTGGTGCCGGATTTGGAGATGATGGCAATAGAGAAATCCTTGCCCTCCAGCAGGCGCTGCAGTTCGTTCCACGCCCGGGTGGAAAGACCGTTGCCTGCAAAATAGATCTGAGGATTGCCCTTACCTTTGCCAATATTGTGGTTGCATCCCTGCATCAATTCAATGGCTGCCCGTGGGCCCAAGTAACTGCCGCCGATGCCGATGACAATAAACACATCGGAGCTTTCCCGGATCCGGTCAGCCGCTGCGCGAATTCTGCGGATCTCATCGGTTTCTTGTTCCACCGGTAAATTCAGCCAGCCTAAAAAGTCATTGCCTTCACCGCTGGCCTCAGTGAGGGTTTTATGGGCGGCAAACACTTCCTTTTCCACAGCCAGAAGGTCCGGCAAAGAGAGTTGTCCCCATACATTGGAAATATCCACTTTGATCATAAGTAAGTCCATCCTTTCAGAATATTTTTTCTGACACTTCTATGTTACCGCAAAACTGCCCCAAACGCAAGTCCCAGGCGAAAAGTTTTTGAAAATTGCAAAAAGTCACAAATCCCTCTGGCTTTTTTGCCGGTAAACCACTATAATAGCAATATATAGGTCGGGGGCTTGCTCCCGTCCTACTGTTTGGAGGATGAATCATGCGCTATGGCTTTGGTGTGGATCTGGGCGGCACAACGGTGAAACTTGCCTATTTTAATACAGAGGGAATGCTCCTTGACAAATGGGAAATTCCCACGATAACGGAAAACAACGGGGCACAGATCCTGCCGGATATTGCCCGGTCCATTGGAAACTATCTGCAAACCAACGCCATCGAAAAAGAAAACATTCTGGGTATCGGCATTGGTGTTCCCGGTCCTGTGGACCGGAAAGGCAATGTAAACCGCTGTGTAAATTTAGGCTGGGGCGTGTTCAATGTGGAACAGGCCCTTAGCGATCTGACCGGTTTTTCTGTAAAGGCAGGCAACGATGCCAATGTGGCTGCTTTGGGAGAATGCTGGAAAGGCAGCGGTCAGGGTTATGAGGATATGGTTATGGTGACCCTGGGCACAGGGGTTGGCGGCGGTATTATTATCGGTGGCAATGTGGTATACGGGGCTGGGGGTTCTGCCGGGGAAATCGGCAATCTGATCATAAACCGGGAAGAAAGAGAGGTCCACACCTCCGGAAACCGGGGCTGTGTGGAGCAGTACTGTTCTGCCACCGGTGTGGTCCGTCTGGCAACTCGGTATCTTTCTTCTTCCCGGGATGTTTCTTCGGTGCTGCGGAAAAAGGAAACGCTGACCTGCAAAGATGTATTTGATGCCGCCGCTGCCGGTGATCCGGCGGCAAAGGCGATTTTGGCGCAGTTTTATGCCCTGCTGGGCGAGTTTCTTGCCAATATCTGCACCGCTTTAGATCCGGAAGCTGTGATTATCGGAGGCGGTGTGAGCAAGGCGGGCAATGTGATCCTGGAAGGGATGCATCCCCATTTCCTGAAAAATGTTTTCCACGCATCGAAGAATGTGACTTTCAAGATCGCCGCCCTGGGCAACGATGCAGGGGCTTACGGCGCATTCTACCTGGCACTGAAAGCATTCTCCAAAGACTGAAAGAGAGGTTATTTTATGAATGAACAAGCCATTTCTCCTGCTAACCATTTAGCATACAACCGTCGGTGGTTTAAGACTTTTTTGCTTAACATCGTCACATTCGGCATTTACGGCATCGTTTTTTATGCCAAAATCTCTCAGAATATCAACACCATTGCCAGTGCACACGACGGAAAAAAGACAATGCACTACTGCCTTCTTTATTTTGTTTTCACGCCCCTGACTTTTGGCATTATGCACATTATCTGGAGCCACCGGATCTCCGCCCGGATCGGTGGGGAACTCAAACGTCGGGAACAGCCCTACAGTTTCGGAGCAAAAACATTCTGGGGCTGGAAGGTATTCGGTTCTTTTCTGCTGGGCATCGGACCACTGATCTATCTGCATAAACTTTGCAGAGCAATGAATTTACTCAGTGTCAATTATAATATCAACGGATAACCACACCATTATAAAAGAACTTGCATAAATATGAAAAACTTCCGGCGGGAGCAAGCCCCCGCCCTACGATATCCTTCGAAAGATCGTCGTAGGGTGGGG
>JAZNDD010000013.1:0-5995 GCA_045587865.1 Faecousia sp. | reverse complement strand
GGGCGGATTTCCTGCAGTTTGCCAATATTTCTGTATTTTTGGGGCATCGAACCCCTAAAATACAGATGGGACGCCGAGGGCGGCGTCCCCTACGAACAAGCTGTCAAACAGAAATTTGATAAAATGAGATTTTGTGCTTGCTATTTTCCAAAAGATGTAGTATACTATCTTAGCACCTGCCGGTGTGATGGAATTGGTAGACGTAGTGGACTCAAAATCCACCGCTGGCGACAGCGTACCGGTTCGAGTCCGGTCACCGGCACCAGAAAAACTCGGATGCAATGCATCGGAGTTTTTCAGCTAAATTTGCCCTTGCCGGCAAGTGAAATTCCGCTGATGCGGAGTGAAATTGCTTCGCAGTGAAATATTTGCTTCGCAAATGTGGGCAAATTTAATTTCACTTTCTGCGATAGTTGAAAATTTCACAATGACCAAAGGTCATTATTTCACATTCGGCACAGCCGAATATTTCACTAAAAATTCCTTCTGTTTAACAATTGCAACGCGCCCTTGAATAAACGAAATGCAACCGGTGGTGTATAAACAGCGCGTCTTTTTGCCAATACTATCCAAAAAGGAGTTGGCTTTATGGAATCCTTATGGCAAAAGACAGAGGACCGGGTGAAGTATCCCGGCCTGAAAAAGGACATTGAAACGGAAGTGCTGGTAATCGGCGGAGGGATGGCAGGCGTTTTATGCGCCCGGAAATTACAGGATGCAGGAAAGAAAGTAGTGCTGGTAGAAGCACAGCAGATTGGCGCCGGAATTACCGCCCGCACCACGGCAGTCCTCACAGCCCAGCACGACTATCTGTATCAGGATATGGAAACGGACTTTGGGGAAGAAATGGCAGAAGCCTATCTGCACGCAAATCTGGATGCAGTGGAGGAATTTCGCAGGATGTCCAAAGACATTCCCTGTGATTTTGAGAATTTGCCTTCTGTCCAGTACACAGCCAACGATCCTGCCCGACTGGAAAAGGAAGTACAGACACTCAAACGCTTGGGCTTTTCGTCTGAGTTTACCGATAAAATTCCCTTGTCTGTTTTGGCCGTTGGGGCGGTGATCTATCCGGATATGGGGCAGTTTCATCCACTGAAATTTCTGCTGGGTGCAGCACAGGGACTGGAGATTTATGAAAATTCCCGGGTGCTGGATTTGGAAGGCACCACCGCCAAACTGGAAAAATACAGCATCCGGGCAAAGCAGGTGATCGTAGCTACCCATTTTCCCTTTATCAATCGCCGTGGTCTGTATTTTATGAAACTATACCAAAACCGATCCTATGTGCTGGCACTGGAAAATGCTCCCGACCCCGGTATGACGCTGGCAGAACTGGAAGGGCTGGGACTGTATTTCCGGCCCTATGGCGACCTGCTTTTGATGGGAGGTGGAGATCACCGGACCGGAAAGGCGGGGGGTGGCTTTGCTTATTTGCGAAGCCTAGCCAAAAAGTACTTTCCCAAAAGCAGAGAGCGCTTTGCCTGGGCAAATCAGGACTGTATGACTTTGGATGGACTGCCTTATGTGGGCGAATATGCCTCCCACACGCCCGGCGTTTATGTGGCTACAGGTTTTCACGCCTGGGGAATGACCAATTCTATGGTGGCGTCGAATTTGCTGACGGACAGAATTCTGGGGAAAGAGAATCCCCTGCTTCAGATGCTTGCCCCCAACCGGTCAATGTGCCGAAAGCAACTCTGGCGTAATTTGGGAGAAACGGTTGCAGATTTTGCCATCCCCACAAAAAAACGGTGTCCTCACTTAGGTTGCGCCCTCCGCTGGAATCCACAGGAGCATAGTTGGGACTGTCCCTGTCACGGCTCCCGGTTCACAGAAGAAGGGAAACTGCTGGATACCCCAGCACAAAAAGATGCAGATGTATAGGGGCATTCCGATAATGCCCCTATAATTTTAAGATATGAGAAATATATTGACAAAATCTGCCATATATGGTATTTAATACTCACCAAAACATAGGAGGATTTGTATGAAAAAATTATTGATTATATTGCTCGCGCTTTTGTTGATGATCGGCTGTTTGGCTGGCTGTGGAGGCGCTGAAGTTGCAGGTGAAACGAGTGCTGCAACAGAAGAAGACGCTAAAATGAATTTTGACTTTGATCTTTCTGGCTTTTCACCGTCTATCGATTCCGTTCATGCGGTTGGCGCAACAATCGAATTTTCTATCCCGGATTCTCTGTTTGATATTGAAGTGGATTCCTTTGACAGCGAGCAGTTCCTCAACGATAGTTTTGAGAATTTTTCCGATGATGCTGTGGATAAACTCCAGGAAATGGAAACCGATGAGGTCGTAGAGATTGCAAAAATCCAATTGAATTTACTTTCAGATTTGAACTTGATCTTTGAAGAATACGATCTGCCTGTGACAATTGATGAAAAGACCGGTGAAATTGCAATGGATTCTGCAGTCTTGTTTGAAGTAGATTCCGATGAGATTTCTGCGGACGGCAAGGCATTGCTGCAGAAGTTTATGCAAGCGTATACATATGTGGTTTTCAACGATAAGTATGAAGGAAAGATTTCCAAGGTGATTATTGAAGGCCATACAGATACCGATGGTGCGTATGATTACAATGTGAAACTTTCTCAGTCCCGTGCGGATGCAGTTTTGAACTATGTGTTGTCTGCGGATTGCGGCCTGAATTCTGATAGCATTGCGATGCTGAAGGATACTGCAGAAGCGAAGGGAATGTCCTATGATGATCCTGTCTATGATGCAAATGGACAGGTAGACAAGGTTGCCTCCCGCCGTGTTACTTTCCGTTTCTTAATCGAAATCGACTAAATATTTAAGCCGAACGCAGATTTCTGCGTTCGGCTTTTGTATATTAAACATTAAACAGGAAGTTGACGATGTCTCCATCCTTCATTACATATTCCTTGCCCTCACTGCGGACAAGACCCTTTGCCTTGGCGGCGACCATTGTGCCGCACTGCTTCATATCCTGAAAGGCGATCACCTCAGCCCGGATAAAGCCGCGCTCAAAGTCGGTGTGGATCTTACCGGCAGCCTGAGGGGCTTTTGTACCCTTCTTAATGGTCCAGGCTCGGCATTCGTCAGAACCTGCGGTCAGGAAGGAAATTAGACCCAGCAGTGCATAGCTGCTCTTGATCAGCTTATCAAGACCGGATTCGCTGACACCCAGCTCCTCCATAAACATTGCTTTTTCCTCTGGATCGTCCAGCTCTGCAATATCAGCCTCCAGCTTGGCGCAGATGGGGATCAGCTGGCTGCCTTCTGCCTCTGCCAGCGCCTTTACAGCCATATAGTGGCGGTTGCTTTCCGGCTCGTTGATCTCATTTTCAGCCAGGTTGGAAACATAAATGGTCTTTTTCAGAGTCAGCAGATCGGAAGTGGCGATCAGAGCCAGATCCTCCGGATCATCTGTGTAGGTCCGTGCCAGCTTGCCTTCGTTCAGGTGGGCAAGCAGACCGGTGAACAGATCTACTTCCCGCTGGAATTTCTTGTCGCCGCCCTTCATAGCCTTCTGCGCCTTGTCGATGCGCCGTTCCACCATTTCGATGTCCGCCATTACCAGTTCCAGATTGATGATATCAATGTCACGGATCGGGTCGGTACTGCCCTCCACGTGGGTCACATTGGAGTCCTCAAAGCAGCGGACCACGTGAACGATGGCATCGGTGGTGCGGATATTGCTAAGAAACTTGTTGCCCAGACCTTCGCCCTTGGATGCACCTTTTACCAGACCGGCGATGTCCACGAACTCGATCACCGCAGGGGTGGTCTTTTTCGGCTGATGGAAATCAGAAAGCCATTGCAGCCGCTCGTCCGGAACGGAAACCACGCCCACATTGGGGTCGATGGTGCAGAAAGCATAGTTGTCAGCCGGCACACCGGCATTGGTGATCGCATTAAACAAAGTAGACTTGCCCACATTAGGAAGTCCCACAATTCCCAGCTTCATAGTATTTTTCTCCTTCTAAGTCATAGCTTTGCCTAATTCTACCACAAAATATAAAAACATTCAACTTTTATTTCCTGTGTGTGCAAAAAAACACAGGGTATGCAGAAGCATACCCTGTTATGTATCGGTTGGTTGTGGAATTATTCTTCGGGATCTTCTTCCTCGTCCTCGTAGTCGTCCTCGTAGTCGTCCTCGTAATAGTCGTCCTCGATGAACTCGTCTTCATAGATTTCATCTTCGTAGAATTCTTCTTCCTGCTCAATGAGGTATTCATCCTCCGGATAGGTTTCCACAATGGAAGTGGTCTCAGTGGCAGGCGCAGTGGTGATGTCATCAGGTGCTACAACGGAATTGGGGTCTACGGGAGCTTCTCCGCAGCCGGCTACCAGCAGGCATACACCCAGCAGCAAAATTGCAAGCGCTTTTTTCATAATTTTCTCCTTGTACAAATTAAAAATATGGGTAAAAAGTTTTATACATTCATAAAATACCATACTTTTTCCATAAAAGCAACATATTTTTGTGTCAGAACAGAAAAATAGGAATTATTTCTTTCGTGCGTAAATTTTTGCCAAACCGCCTTCGCTGGTTTCCCGGAAACGGTGGTTCAGGTTCACACCGGTTTCGTGCATTGCCCGGCAGACCATATCATAACTGATATTTCTCGAGCCGGTGAGGAACTGGCTTAAGTTGCAGGCACCCATCGCCCGCAGGGCAGCAACTGCATTGCGCTCGATACAGGGAATCTGCACCAGACCGCAGATGGGGTCGCAGGTCAGTCCTAAATGATGCTCCATAGCCACCTCAGCAGCATATTCCACCTGATCCAAATTCTGTCCGGTCAGCTCTGCCAGTGCGGCAGCCGCCATAGAGCAGGCGGTGCCCACTTCTGCCTGACAGCCAGCCTCAGCACCGGAAATGGAGGCGTTGCGCTTGGTAAGAGAGCCGATAATGCCAGCAGCCGCCAAGGCGCGGATGATTTGCTCGTCGGTATAACCGCAAGTGTCCTGTGCGTACTTGAGCACCGCAGGCACAACACCGCAAGCACCGCAGGTTGGGGCGGTGACGATGGTGCCGTTATCCGCGTTTTGCTCAGCCACTGCGTAAGCATAAGCAGCAACCCGCTGGAAGCGCTGGGTGGCAAAGTCGCTGTCGGCAGTGTTCTGCTCAAAAAGATACTTTGCTTTGCGTTGGACCTTCAGACCGCCGGGGAGCACCCCCGTAGCAGCAAGACCGTCCGAAATCGCTTGCTTCATCGTCTGCCATACATCATTCAGGAAGTTCCAAATGTCTGTACCCTCGTTCAACTCCACATAGTCGCTGAGCTTTTCAATGTAGCGCCATTTGCAGAAATCCGCAATTTCCGCGAAGGAATTTTCCGGATAGACATCCGGCGTATCCAGAAGGGTTTGACCGGGCACACGGATATCACCACCGCCGATGGACTCCACCCGCAAAAAACCGATTTCCTTGCCATCCTTCAGGGCGTAAAGATCCAGCGTGTTGGGGTGGGATTTTTCCAGAATTTCTTCGGAAAACACGATCTCGGTGGGCAGGGGAGACAGAACCTGACGGATCACCCGGTCTGTGCCGTGACCCACACCGGTCTTGCTTAAAGAGCCGTAAAGGATCACCCGGAAGGCATCTGCCTGGGGATTATCCTGCAAAAATATCCGGGCTGCCCGCTCCGGACCCATAGTGTGGGAGGAGGAGGGACCTTTACCGGTTTTATAAATTTCGCGGATGGATTTCATAAAAATACCAACTTTCTTTATGTTCGCACCCAGTATATCAAATCCTGCAGAAAAAAGCAATGTCTTTAACTGCTCTGTGCCTGTATGATCCTGCTGTATTTCCTTGACAATCTTGGCGGCGAAAGGGCGCGTGGGATCCCACGCCCCCTTTCGCTAGTAAACCGTCAAATTCCTGTTTATCGGGTAATTCGTAGGGGACGCCGCCCTCGGCGTCCCATCAGAAAATCCGACCTCGATGGGCGGATTTCCTGCAGTTTGCCAATATTTCTGTATTTTTGGGGTATCGAACCC
>JAZNDD010000012.1:0-3741 GCA_045587865.1 Faecousia sp. | reverse complement strand
GACACATTGCCCATAGTTTCCCAATCGCTCAGGTTCACCCGAACAATGCCTGCATTGGAAAGGGATACATAAAGGTTATTGTTCTTTTCGTCGAACATAATGGGCATATTCCACTTGCCTCTGCCGCCGGAAGATTCATACTCGGTATGCTGGTAGTCGTAAACCACCTGCACATCCCAGGTTTTTGCGCTCCGGTTGTAGGAGAAGGCAAACAGCACATCGGACACAATGCCCCACATTCTGCCCTCCACCACCGGGTCTTTGGCGATGCCGCTGATAAAGCTGATAGCACCTGCGGGCAGGTAATCCGGAATATATTCTCTTAAATCCAGCGTGTCGAGAATGTTGCCGCTACTATGGTCATAAACAAAGATCTGGGCGGAAGTACCCTCTGCGAAGGTGCTGGAAGATCCGCCCTCACGGGTGGTAGCACCGTAAAGCAGTCCATCGCTAAAAACAAGGGCTTTTACCGATGTGTTCCACAGTTCCGGATTGGAGACCACCCGCTCATTGCTCACAGGGTTTTCGGCAAAGTGGACAAAATCCTCCTGTCCGGTTACGGTGTTATAAATACCGAAGCCGCCATCGTTCATATAGGTGGTAGGAATCGTACCGGCAAAGATGTAGCCGTCACCAGCCGCCAGGGTGTGAATACGCTTCTGGTTGTAGTGGATCATATTGGAAATTACCGGTGTGTTATTCTCGGAATTTTCCATATCGATCTCGTAAACGATACAAGCGCTGTAGTTACCGGCATAGAGCTTGCCCTCATACCAGATCTGGCTATCGGTCTGACCGCTGGTGCGGTAGTAGGTAAATTCCCCGGTGGTAACATCGTACTGGGCAGACAAGGGGGTATTAAATGCGCCCAAATAGAGCTTTGTATTATCCCCGTTCTCGCCGACGGTGTTGATACGCACTTGCGCGCCGTTTGTGCCGTATTCCTGCTTCATCAGATCGTCAAAACTGATCTTTTGACCCTGGATGGGAGATGTTTCGCTGGGGTTATACAGGCGGGGCTGACCGCCATTTGCCATTGTAAAGAGGTACAACTGGGTAGGTGCGGTTTCAGAACGGGTGCGGGTTTCTTCGTCGATCTTCAAGGTGACCCACTGCTTGCCGGTAGCCACAAAACCATTGCTTGCCTTGCCCACATAAGAGATCTTTTTGGTTGCAATATCGTAAGCGAGCAAGCCGCCTTCGTTATTGGAGGTGATATACTGCTTGCCGTTAATCGGCTGGGTTGCAGAACTGTTTGCACCGGAAATCAGGGATTTATCGGTCCAGCCCATTGCCTTGGCTTCTGCGTTGGTAACAAATTTTCCGGTGGCAAGGTCGATCATAATCAGACCCTTAAAGCCAGCGCCGCCAGCCAGTAAATAATCATTATTTCCCAGAACCGCAAGACCGCGAGAGTTAGAACAGCCCTCCATCAGGGAAGTAACATCCCACTGGCGCACCACTTTCTTTGTGGTCAGGTCAAAGTGGATCAGGGTGTAGGTTGTTGCGTTACCGGCAGTGAGATACAGGTCATCGCCATAGCAGGCAATGGCGCTGATACCGCCGGTAGTGTCCACTTCCTCCCCTTCTTCCCCGGTTTCCGTGTCCACCTTGCCCACTACCATATCGCCTAAATCCTCATAGGTTCGGGTGACAGGATCGTAGGAAGCCAGATGTCCGTTGGGGTTCAGGCCAATATAGACCTTGCCTTCGTGGGCATAGAGGCCGCGCAAGGCGCTCTCATCTTCCAGTCCTTCTGTAAAGTTATACTGGGGTGTTTCCGCATACTCTCCGGTATAGGGATTGTACCAGAACAATTTTTTACCGTTGCCGCCCACATACACTTCCACTGTGCCGTCGTCCTTCTCAAGGACTGCAGTGCTGCTGGGATAGCCAATGCCGGATGGCACGGAGTCGATCAATTCCCAGGTGTCCAGATTGAACACCAGAAGTCTGCCGCCCTCGATGGGCAGGAAATAATAATCCTGTCCGTTCACTTCCCACACTGCCGACATAGCAGCGGCATCGGAAACGGGAATCACATTTTCTTTTACAAGGGCATTGCCCACAATATCGCTGTCAGCATTGGTGTCAAACTTAGACTCTGCAACCTTTCCGGGGGTCATCCCCAGGCTGAACAGGTGCATTTGACCTGCGCCGTTATAGGTAGAGCCTTTGTAAACTTCGAAAACCACAATATATTCCTTGTTGGCTTCAAAATCCCAGTAGCCAACGAAGGCATCGTAGCCATAGAAGACCTTATCTGTGCCACGGTTGCTGTCATTTTCCGCTACACCGGAGCCGTCGGAAATATCCGCAATGCCCACCCGGTTAGACGGGTCCGTTGCGCCAATAATATCCTGGGTATCCGCAGGCAGAACATACACTGCTACAAAGCCGTTATCATAATCCAGGCTATAGTTAAGGGAAAGGGTGTATGTACCGCTTCCGGGGGACTTGATGGTGTAAGCCAGCCAGTCACCTGTCTTGGAATAGATGCGTGAGCCAAAGTTTTTGCTATAGCGCACACCAACAGGAAGGTTCTCGTCAGCAGCAGATGTGCCACGAAGTCCGGCACTGGCACCGGCATACTTCCAGTTCAGGGCGCCGCTGTCGTAATAGCCATTGAGTTCCGTGAGGATTTCGCTCATACGAAGTTGCCCGTCCCCATTGGGGTCTTTTCCCAAATATTGACCGCCAAGGACTTTGTTTTTCTCATCCAGCAGGTCAAAGTCATAAACAACCGTTTGGGATGATGTGCCTGCTGCATAGGTAGCCGGCACAATGTAGGACATTGCCATACACACTACCAGGGCAATTGCAAGGAAACGCATTAAGGATTTTTTCACAAAAAATTCCTCCCAATGTATCTAGTTTTTCAATTTACAGTATAGCACAAAGTTGGATTTTTTCAATGGACACGTTGACATATATTATGGATTGTATCCACCTCTTGTATTTTATTTGCCCTTTATTTTGCATTATAAAGCGGGCGGCAGGTTGCCGCCCCTACATTGTATTTTGCATGATAAAGCGGGCGGCAGGTTGCCGCCCCTACATTGCATTTTGCATGATAAAGCGGGCGGCAGGTTGCCGCCCCTACATTGCATTTTGCATTCTTATTGCGCCTGCGGTGACGGAACGGCACACAGGCCGTTCCCTACGATGTTATTCGATGCCCCTTCGTAGGGGACGGGTTTCCCGTCCCGCATGAGCCTCCCCTGTGTAAGGGGAGGTGGCTGCCCGAAGGGCAGACGGAGGGATTGTCTTTCCCGACATATTACAATCCCCCAGTCAGCTCCGCTGACAGCCCCCTTTACACAAGGGAGCCTTTATCCGTCCGCAAAGCGGACACCTTCATTTTGCATTTTGCATTTTGCATTTTGCATTCTTATTCGCCTGCGGTGACGGAACGGCACACAGGCCGTTCCCTACAAATATAATTGTCCATTATCCATTGTCCATTGTCCATTAAAAAAGTGCGTGCCGAAGCACGCACTTTTTATTTACATTTCGCTGCCTGTGACGGTTACGGCGTTGGCTGCCAGTGCGGGAGTCAGGGAGAAGTTCTCCAAGTTCTCGGTGTTGACAGCGGAAACAGTGATGTAGATGCTATCATTACTTGCAAATGCATCTGCCCACTTATTGAGGAACTCTACACTTGCAACTGCGTCCGCTTCGCCGCCATTCCAGGACATCTTCACTGTGATGTTCAGCTCACTGCCGGCATCGATCAACTTA
>JAZNDD010000011.1:0-13941 GCA_045587865.1 Faecousia sp. | reverse complement strand
GGATTTCCTGATGGGACGCCGAGGGCGGCGTCCCCTACGAATCTATTCGTCAAACAGAAATTTGACTGCCGGTAAGACGCAGTAGCAAATCTGCAACGCGTCCTTTATTTTTGTTTTCTTATATTCATTGACTGCTAATATGAATACGATTATAATACATATAAGGGGGGGATTTAAATGAAACTGACCTTTTTAGGCGCAGCCCACGAAGTAACAGGTTCTTGTTCATTGCTGGAAGCCTGCGGAAAGAAGATCTTAATTGACTGTGGAATGGAGCAGGGTGCAGACACTTATGAAAACTGCCAACTTCCGGTTTTGCCGGGGGATATTGACGCAGTCTGCCTGACCCACGCCCATATTGACCATTCGGGAATGATCCCGGCACTGGTGGCAGGTGGGTATAAAGGACCGATTTTTGCAACGGAAGCAACCTATCAGTTGTGCAATATTATGCTCAAGGATTCTGCCCATATCCAGGAATTTGAGGCCCAGTGGCGCAACCGAAAAGCCCAGCGAGCCGGTGAACCTGCCTATGTACCCGCTTATACAGTTGCCGATGCACAGCAAACCTTAATGCAGTTTGAAAGTTTTCCTTATGGAAAACAAGTGGGTATATTCGATGGAATATCCCTGCGCTTTTCCGATGCAGGCCATTTGCTGGGATCTGCCAGCATCTTGCTGACGATCCGGGAAGAGAATCAAACCCGTACACTGCTCTTTTCCGGTGATTTGGGAAATATTGACCGCCCACTGATCCGTGATCCCGAAAAGCCGGATCAGGCAGATTATGTGGTGATTGAATCCACATACGGCGACCGTCTCCACGGTGCGCGCCCGGATTATGTAGGTCAACTGACGGGCATTTTGCAGGAGACTTTTTCCCGGGGTGGCAATGTGGTAATTCCCTGCTTTGCAGTTGGCAGAACACAGGAAATGCTGTATTTGCTTCGTACCATCAAAAACAGTGGTGTACTCCGGGAATATGGAGAGTTCCCGGTATATGTGGATAGCCCGATGGCAGTGGAGGCAACAAAAATCTACGCAGGGGATATGACCGATTACTACGATCAGCACACACTGGATCTGCTGGCACAGGGAGTTGACCCCATAACCTTCCCGGGACTTAAACTGTCTGTAACATCCGAAGAGTCCAAACGGATCAATCAGGACAAAGAACCGAAGGTAATTTTGTCCGCATCGGGAATGTGCGAGGCGGGCCGTATTCGCCACCATCTGAAACATAATCTGTGGCGTCCGGAAAGCACGGTTTTGTTTGTAGGCTATCAATCGGAAGGGACTGTTGGCAGAAAACTTATTGATGGTGCAGATTCTGTAAAATTGTTCGGTGAAGAAATACAGGTCCACGCAGATATTCGCCAGATGGACGGCATTTCCGGTCACGCAGACCGGGATATGCTGCTGGGCTGGCTGGGGAGTATGCCCACACCACCGAAGAAGGTCTTCGTCAACCACGGTGATGATCAGGTTTGCGAAATTTTTGCAAAAACCATCGAAAGCCGTCTTGGGTATGATTGTGTTGCGCCCTATAGCGGCGACGGTTATGACTTGATTTCCGGGGAATGTTTCCAGAAGGGTATCATTGTTCGGGCAGAAAAGAAAGAAGGCAGAAAACGGGCAAATCAGGTCTATGAACGCCTGCTTACTGCCGCAAAACGGCTGATGAAACGGATCGACGGGATGAAAGGTGCACCCAATAAGGAGATCGCGAAACTGACAGACCAGATCAATACCCTGTGCGATAAATTCAAGTGATACGATGTTTCAAATTTCTGTTTGATGCACAGTTTTGGTATACGCTCAATACCTTGGCCCCCTCTTTGAGGGGGCTGTCACCGCAGGTGACTGGGGGAGTGTCCTATCTTAAGGAAATATACTCCCTCCGTCAAAAATGGGTCCCGAAGTGCCGATTTTTCCCACCTCCCTCAAAGAGGGAGGCAAGGGTGGGTGCTTTATTCGCAACAGCCCGATAAGCATAAATTAGGCGTTGTCCCGGGATGCGGGACAACGCCTTGTGTTATTTTGCAGATAAATCCACAGCCTTCCGGAGAATGGTAAAAGCAGGAACTTGCTGAGGCAGTTGCATTACAAAACGCATCTGGGGCGTTCTGGGCTCGTCCAGCGTAGTTCCGTCCATATCCGCCATAACCGGAACGGTAAAGGGGAAGGGACGCAGATCAGGACCTACGGCTTCCAGAGTATCGCCTGCGGCAAATTTGTTGCGCAAAGAGCAGACTGCCAGAGCGTTATCATCACAACTTTCCACAATGGCACAGATCTGCCACTGACGGATGTACCGGGAATGTTCTGTGTACTGACCGGGCTGACCAAAATAAAAGCCTGTGGAATATAGCCGATGGGACACGTGTTCCACTTCATCCCGCCATACAGGATCTATGGGTTTTCCGGCAACCAGATCATCCATGCAGTGGCGATAAGCACCGGTTACGATGGCCGCATAGTAAGCAGATTTTGCCCGACCTTCAATTTTGATACAATCGATGCCTGCGTCGGAAAGTTCCTGCAAATGGTCGATGGTGCACATATCTCTGGAATTTAAGATATAAGTACCTTTTTCATCTTCATAAACAGGGAAGTATTCCCCGGGGCGCTTTTCTTCCACAAGCGCATACTGATAGCGGCAGGGCTGGGCACAAGCACCCCGGTTGGAATCCCGTCCGGTCATATAATTGCTCAGTAAGCACCTTCCGGAATAACTGACACACATTGCGCCGTGACCGAAGGTTTCGATTTCCAGTTCCGGGGAAACCTTTTGACGAATTTCAGTAATTTCCTGCAAATTCAGTTCTCTTGCCAGCACCACCCGCTGAGCACCCAGATCGTACCAGGCCTGGGCACATTCATAGTTGGCAATGGACTGCTGGGTGGAAATATGGCGCTGGCACTTGGGGGCATATTTGCCGGCTAAAGTGAATGCACCCAGATCTGCAAGGATCAGGGCATCTACCTGCGCATCCTGCAGTTGTTCCAGATAGGCAGGCAGATTAACCACTTCGTTATTTCGGGGCATTGTGTTCACCGTTACGTGAACCTTAACCCCGTGACTGTGGGCAAAGCGCACAGCCTCCGGCAACTCCTCCGGGGAAAAATTCCCCGCAAAGGAGCGCATACCAAAGTCAGTACCTGCCAGATATACTGCATCTGCGCCGTAAAGCACAGACATTTTAAGCCTCTCCATATCACCGGCAGGGCTGAGTAGTTCGATTTTTTTCATATTAATATCCTAAACTATTAACTTTGCGTAAATGTTCGTCATAGGTTCTGGAGAACAAATGGACACCGGCGTTGGGATCCAATACATAGTAATAGTAGTTGGTGTCATTGGGATCCAGCACTGCGTAAAGAGAGTAGACGCCCGGATTTGCAATCGGTCCGGGAGGTAAGCCTTCGTGATTACGGGTGTTGTAGGGATTGACATTAGACAGATCTGCAGAAGTGAGCTCCTGCTTTTCAAAGAAGTAGTCACCGATTGCATAATAAACAGTTGCGTCAGCACCTAAATAGGGGTGGGTAGGATCTGCCAGACGGTTATAGAAAACAGATGCAATATCAAAGCTTTCTGCCCGACTGGAGGTTTCCTTTTCCACAATGGATGCCAAAGTAACCAGTTGGTGCAATGTGAGTGTATGATTAGCAATATAATCACTGCTGTAACCGTGAGAGGCGAGCATATTAGCATAACGGGTCTTAACAGCCTCGAACTCTTCTTTCATAATGTCCGTGAAACGATCGTCGAATTCATCCAGGAATTTTTCCAGCACACGGCGGGGATCGTCGTTGGTATAGAAACTGTAGGTGTCCGGTGCCAGATAGCCTTCCAGACAGTACTTGGTGCCGCGGGGAACACCCTCCAGGAACCAGTAATCGTCCAGTTCGCCGTTGGCGGCATAACTTTCCAGATCCTCAACCTTACAGACTTCGTTTTCTGCAAGCAGACGGAAGATCTGGGCACAGTTGTAACCATCCGGAATCATAACAGAGACCACATCCCGACGGCTTGCAACAGATGCCATCGCATTGATCATTGCATTGTAATCGTAATGGGAATTTAAGGTGTAGGTGCCAAAATCGATATTGTCGGCTTTGCCGGTTACTTCTGCGAAGAGTTTGAAAAGACCGGGATAGCGCACCAAGCCGGCATCGCCAAGTTTTTTAGAGATAGAGGAAATGTCTTCATTGTCATCAATGGTAATGGTTATTTCCTGAGATTCTTTGCCGAAAGCCATAACATCAGCACAGCAAACCCAAAGCATCCGACCCAAAGAAACACCAATGAACAAGATCAGTGCAAGCCAGATAACGGTGGAAAGAATGTGCGGCAGACCAAACAGTCCGTATCCTTTCTTGCGTGCCGGACGCCCTTTCCGGACTGCCGGCTCTTTGGGTTTGCGTCTAGGCGCAGATCCGTTAGGCTGCTGGACTTCCACAAAATGATTTTCGATTTGCACACCTTCCTGGGGAGAGAACTGCTGTGTCTGTTCTTCCTGCACAGGGTTTTGCTGCACCTCAGTCATAATTTTTTCCAGTTCCAGGTCGTTGGGATGGGTCAGACGGGAAGAGGCAACGGCCAATTCGTCCACACCGATCTCACCTTCAGGGGCTTTTGTGCCTAAGACCTGATCGACCCAACTGTTGTCCTGCGGGTCAATATGTTCTTTTTCCATATTCGTACCTCCTGTTAGCGGATCACGATTTGCTTTTTGATTTGATTTGCTGCATCTTCACCCTTCAGGGCTGCAATCAGCGCCAGTGCAAAGGGAACAGCACATCCGGCAGATGCACCGGTGATCACAGTGCCGTCCTGAATGCAGGGGATATGGGTGAGGATGGTTGCGCTCCCCATTTGTGCTTCACAGCCGGGATAGCATACTGCTTTTTTGCCATCGGTAATGTGCAGGTCTGCCAGAACCGTGGGACCGGCACAGATGGCAGCAACATATTTATTGTTTTCCCAGGCAAACTGCAGGGCATCCAAACTGGGCTTGCTTGCCCGTACAGAGGCAACGCCACCCAGTCCACCGGGCAGAACAATCATTTCCAGATCGGTCAGATCCATTTCATCGATTGTGATATCGGCTTCTACCCCAATATTATGACCGCCATAAACGGTCTTTCCGTTTACACCAACTGTCATAACATCAATGCCGGCGCGGCGCAGAAGATCCACAGGCGCAAGTGCTTCCATTTCTTCAAAGCCGGTTCCAAGCAAAACATATACCATAGTTTACCCCTCCAGACAGTTTTTAACGTGTTGATAAATTTCTGCGTGAATATCTTCGATGGAACGCATTTGTCCATCTTTTACACATTCGATCACAGTCCAGCCGTAGTACTGTGCTGCTTTCCGACCTGTTTTCCGGCAGGTGGCAAGATACCCGGTGTCCTGTTCGTGAATGTCGGCTTTTGTGTTTGTATCCTGCTCCCGTTTGCGCATCAGCCGTTCTGTGAAATCCGTAGGGACATCCAGATACAGCACCAGATCCGGGCAGGGAAGGCCCAACTTGTTGTATTCAAAATCATAGAGCCATTGTAAATATGCATCCTGCTTTTCTTCCGGCTCTTTGGAGGCCTGATGAACCGCATTGGAAGTTGCGTAACGGTCGCTTAGTACCAGACCGCCTTCTTCATACCACTGACCCCAGTCCATTTTATAGGAAGCATAACGGTCCACAGCATAAAAGGCGGATGCGGCGTAAGCATTTACATCAGAAGGCTTTGTGCCGAACTGACCGCCCAGATACATCCGGATCAGCGCAGAACTTTCCTCCTTGTACCGGGGAAATACCAGATGGCGAAATGCTACCTGATCCTGCGCCAAATGCTCAGAAAGCAGCGCAAATTGGGTGCTTTTTCCGGAACCGTCCGTGCCTTCAATTACAATTAGTTTACCCATTTTTAATTTAGCCTCCTTCAAAGGCATAATACCAATATCATATCAGTATAAAATATAACATATTATTTGTCTTTTGTCCACATATTTCCATTATTTCCCATCCGGTTGCAGATCGGTTCCTTTGGATAGTTGCAAATTTTCCTGAAAACTGCTACAATAAAACAAATGTTAACAAAAGGAAGATATTTATGGACGAAATTACATTTGAACAGTTGGGTTTGTCCGATGCAATGCGGAAGGCTTTGGAAAAGAAGGGCTATGGATATCCTACCACCATTCAGCAGTTGGCGATCCCGGAGTTTTTACAGTGGAAGGATGTGATTGCAAAGGCACCTACCGGAACCGGTAAGACCTTTGCTTTCGGTATTCCTATGATCGAACATATCGATCCGGAGTGCCCCGATGTTCAGGGATTGATTCTTGCTCCAACCAGAGAACTGGCAATCCAGATCGGTGACGAACTGCGGGGGCTGCTTACATATTTTCAGGGAATCCGTGTGGCAGTTCTCTACGGCGGTGCAGGAATCGTAGGACAGGCAAAGCAACTGGAAAAGAAACCCCAAATCGTGGTGGCGACCCCCGGTCGCCTGATGGACCATTATAACCGCAAAAACATTCGATTTGATAAAATTCAGACAGTGGTTCTGGATGAAGCAGACCGGATGCTGGATATGGGCTTTTTCAAGGATGTGACCCGCATTATTGAGAAAGTGAAAAATCGCCGAAATCTGGGCCTGTTTTCTGCAACCATCTCACAGGAGGTTATGACCGTTTCCTGGATGTATCAGCGGGATGAAGTAGAGATCACCGTTGAACCGAAACGGGCGGACCGCCCGGATATCGACCAGTATTCTATGACAGTAACCCCTCTGGAAAAAGCAGAAACGGCACTGCGCCTGATCCGCACCCAGGGCTATGAACGGGTGATGATCTTCTGCAACACCAAGCATATGTGCCAGCGACTTTGTGATGATTTTAAGCGGGCAGGTATGGACTGTGACTGTATCCACGGGGATATCCGCCAGAGCCAGCGGGAAAAGACAATGCAGAAGTACCGGGATGGTAAACTGGCGATCCTGATCGCAACGGATGTGGCGTCCCGGGGTATCGATGTGGATGATGTGGACTGCGTCATTAACTTTGATGTTCCTGAGGAAAATGAATACTATGTTCACCGGATCGGCAGAACCGGCCGAGCAAAGCGGAAAGGCGTTGCCTGGTCGATCGTGGGCAACTTCCCGGAAAAGGCTAAGTTGGATGAGATCGCAAAATTCTCCAATTATCAGATTAAACCTATGCTTCTGGGTGCTGATGGCTCTCTGACCGAAGAAACGGTCAAAGAGCCGGTTGTAAAGAAGCGCTTTCGATGAAAGCCCGGGAGCAAGGGTTTCTGTTGCTGACAAGCCACTTGGGAAACCCGGAACGGAAGATAATGACAACAGCCCAACTACGCCGTCTTGCATCCCGGGTGCAAAGTATGGAAAAACCTGCACAGGACGGACCGGTTCAGGAAGAAAACCTGATTGCCATCGGCTATAGCCGGCAGGAGGCAAAGCGGATCGTATCCTTGCTTTCGGATGAAGATATCCTTTCCTGGTACTTAAGTCAGGCATCCCGAAAAGGCTGTGTTCCCATTACCAGAGTCAGTTCCTCATACCCGGATAAACTCAGAGATGCCCTGGGAGTGGATTGCCCCGGTTGTTTGTGGGCAAAAGGAAATCTTAACTTGCTGACAAAACCGGCAATCGCACTGGTGGGAAGCCGGGATCTAAAGGCAGAAAATCTCTCCTTTGCAGTGGAAGCCGGCAGACAGGCGGCTCTGCAAGGATATGTGCTGGTGTCCGGAAATGCCAGAGGGGCAGACCGGGCGGCGCAGAATGCCTGCCTGAAAAATGGTGGACAGGTGATCTCAGTGGTAGCAGATCAACTGCAGGAACACCCTTGTCAGGATAATGTGCTCTATTTATCCGAGGACGGCTTTGACAGTCCCTTTTCTGCCCAGCGGGCATTGAGCCGCAACCGGGTGATCCACTGCCTGGGAGAATGTGTGCTGGTTGCCCAGTCCACGCTGGAAAAAGGCGGCACTTGGGACGGTGTTACGAAAAATTTGCGCCACGGGTGGAGTAGTGTGTTTTGTTTTGATGATCAAACGCAGGCAACCCAGGAACTGCTCCAAATGGGCGCACAGGCGGTTACCAGAGAGCAACTGACAAGATTTGACCTGTTAACGCAAACATTTTCAAATTTCTTTTGACCTGTTTTCGTTCTTATGTTACAATGTAAAAAATCAACAGGGGAGGCTAATTATGAGCAAAGCAGATGAACTCTACCGGGCAACGTGCCTGGATATTCTGGAGAACGGTTTTTATGATACGGATTTGGAAGTGCGCCCCCGCTGGGCGGACGGTACACCGGCTCACACCGTCAAGAAATTTGGCGTAGTAAACCGCTATAACCTGAAGGAAGAATTTCCTATTATGACCCTGCGCCGTACCTATTGGAAATCTGCCCTGGATGAACTTTTGTGGATCTGGCAGAAAAAATCCAACCGGATCGAAGATCTGGGCAGTCACGTGTGGGACGAGTGGGCAGGTGAGGATGGCACCATTGGCAAGGCCTATGGCTACCAATTGGGCATCAAGCACCAGTATAAAGAGGGTATGTTCGATCAGGTGGATCGGGTGCTTTACGATTTGAAGCATAACCCCGCATCCCGCCGGATTCTTACAAATATTTATACCTTTGAAGATCTCCACGAAATGAACCTGTATCCCTGTGCTTATTCTATGACCTTCAATGTTTCCGGTAATACCTTAAATGGTATCCTGAATCAACGCTCTCAGGATATGCTCACAGCCAACAACTGGAATGTGTGTCAGTATGCAATGCTGCTGATGATGATCGCACAGGTGTCCGGACTGGAGGCTGGCGAACTGGTTCACGTGATTGCCGACTGTCATATTTACGACCGTCATATCCCTGCGGTGAAGGCAATGCTTCAAAATGAGGGCTTTGCCGCACCCAAGGTGACCTTGGATCCCAATGTGACTGACTTCTATGCGTTCACAAAGGATAGTTTCAAGGTGGAGGACTATCAGTTCCATCCGTTTGATTTTGAGATCCCAATGGCGATTTGATACTTTGTGTCATTGCGAGGAGCAAAGCGACGTGGCAATCTCCTGTGAAATTGAGATGCAACCTGGATAGAAAGAGGAGTGTATATTTTGGAACTGATCGTTGCTGTATACGATGATTGGGGAATTGGCAAGGACGGCACCCAGCCGGTTGCCTTAAGCGCGGACCGGAAATTCTTCCGCCAGACCACAAAGGGCGCAATGGTGATCGTAGGTCGCCGTACAGTTGAAGATTTTCCCGGTCAGCAGCCCCTCCCCGGCAGAGTAAATGTGCTTCTTTCCCGAAAGGGCGGGGAATACCCCGGTTTTACCCTCTGTAAAAGTCCGGAGGAAGCCGCAGAACTTGCCAAAAAGGCAGACCGGGCAATGGTGATCGGCGGTGGCAGTATCTACCGCCAAATGCTCCCTATGTGCGATACTGCCTATGTGACAAAAGTCCACGCAAAACCGCAGTCTGATACATTCTTCCCCAATCTGGATGCAGATCCGGATTGGATATTGTCAGAAGTCCTCCAATCCGGCGAAGAAAACGGCATTTCTTTCGAAATGTGCCTGTACCGCAGAAAATAATAAAATATATCGCACCGGCTGAAAAACCGGTGCGATTTCTTTATTCAATGTGGGCGTGATCATTGATATGATCTTCACAGTAGCAGTGATAGCCGTTACATCTGGAGCAGTACCGGAATTCCAGTTCCGGATTGCTCACATCGGTCCGTCCGCAAACGGTACAGCGATGATGAAAGTCCTTTTTGTCGCTTGCAGGTTTGGCCCGATAAGGATTTGCTTGAGAAGTACTTGACTGGGAAAAGGGGATCGTGCCGGTTTTTTTGACAGTCACAGTTGGTCTGCGCTGCCTTCTCCGGGACCGCCAGGCAGGGGGGAGGATGTTTACCACATCCGTGCCAAAGAACAGGAAATAGTTTACCAGTGCCACCAGCGGGAATAGTCCACCAATGATGTTTCCGTTGAGAATTGAGAAAATAACCGTATGCAAAGTCAGACCGAGATCAATGAGGGCAAAGATCCAGGCTTTTACAGGGATAAAGAACAGCAGAAGAAATCTTGCATCCGGATACAATGTGGCAAAACCTAAAAACAGACTCATATTCAAATAGGTGATATCTGCCCGCACATTGAAGACCATTGCGTAGGTATCCACCAGTATAATACCGGTCAGATAAAACAGATTAAACCGGAAAGTTCCCCAGGCCTGTTCCATTGACCGACCCAGTGTGTAGTAGAAAAACAAACTGATGGCGATTAGCAGAAGATTGGGAGATCCGGCACCGTAGGTGAATACAAACGTAAGAAGGCGCCAAACCTGACCCTGCAAAATTGCAGTTCGGTCAAAACACAAAATGCTGTAAAGGGTATAACTCTGATCAAACATACACATCAGATACACAATGGCAGTACCGATGGTAATGTAAAGCATAAGATTGGGAATGCCGATGTTACGGTTTTTATAGAACCACCGTTCCAGACGGTTGGAAGAATTACTCAAAAAAACTCAACTCCTCATTAGAATAGTTATATGATACTCTCTTTTCCATAAAAAGTCTATTAAAGAATTGTGAATTTCCAAAAGGATTTTTGAAAAAAGATTGACTTTTTGAAAGAAAATCGTATAATAATGCTGAACTGCATACTAGCCTTATCAAGAGTGGTGGAGGGAACGGCCCGATGAAACCCGGCAACCTGCGAAAGTGTGGTGCCAAATCCGGCGGCAACGAAAGATGAGGATTCGATAGAAGCATACATCGAATCTTCGATGTATGCAATTTTTATTTATGCGTACGCTTGTGCGAATCAAAAGACAATTCTCCACTGCGCACCCCTGATGTGATCTTGATGGAAAAGAATGAAAGAGGAAATGAAAAATGGAAAAAAGGTTATTTACTTCTGAATGTGTTACCTGCGGGCATCCGGACAAAGTTGCGGACTGCATTTCGGATGCCATTTTGGATGCTTGTCTTGCGCAGGATCCCGGTTCCCGTGTGGCCTGTGAAACAACGGTTACTACCAACTTCTGCCTGATTTGTGGCGAAATTACCACAAAGGCAGTGGTGGACTATCCGGCGATTGCGCGGGAAACGATTCGTAAGATCGGCTATATTTATGAAGCGGATGAATTTTGCGCCGATACGGTGGAGATCCTATGTAAGATCCATACGCAGTCTGCAGATATTGCGCTGGGTACAAATGATGAAGTAGGCGGCGCAGGAGATCAGGGTATGATGTTCGGTGGTGCCTGCACCCAAACCCCTGAGTTGATGCCTTTGCCTGCGGCATTGACCCGGGCGCTGAGCAACCGTTTGACTGAATGTATCCGTTCCAACGATCTGCTCCGTCCTGACGGCAAAACACAGGTTAGTGTGGAGTTTGACGAAAATGGCAAAGTCGTTGGCATTGATACCGTGGTCGTATCTGTGATGCACAGCGAGGACTTTGAAATCAACGAACTGCGTAAATATATTCGCCAGGGTGTGATCGCGCCCGTACTGGAGAAATACGGTTTCAGTATTGAAAAGGTTGCCAATATCCATATTAACCCCACCGGCAATTTTGTAATTGGCGGACCGAATGGCGATACAGGCCTGACCGGACGAAAGATCATCGTGGATACTTACGGCGGCTATTTCTCCCATGGTGGCGGTGCATTCTCCGGCAAAGATCCCACAAAAGTGGACCGCTCCGGCGCCTATATGGCTCGTTATATGGCAAAGAATTTGGTCGCTGCCGGACTTGCTGAGCAGGTTCAGGTGCAATTGGCTTATGCCATTGGCGTTGCAGAGCCGGTTTCTGTCCGTGTGGATAGTTACGGCACGGGCAAGATTTCCGATGAGAAAATGACGGCTTTGTTGCGGAAAACCTGTGATCTGACCCCCGGCGGCATTATTCGGAAACTGGATCTGCGCCGGCCGATCTACGGTAAGACTGCAATGGAAGGTCACTTTGGTGTAGAAAACCTGCCTTGGGAGCAGACGGATCTTGCAGATACCCTTAAAAATCTGGCTTAATGCTGAAAAGAGTTGAATGGATTTGAAGAAGAATAAAGTGCTGACCGGCATTGTCATTGCCTTTTTTGCCCTCCAATTGATTGCTGAGGGTATGGCGGTCTATATGATCTTCCGGCTGAATATGCTGCCTGCGTTATACGGTGCAATTCTTGCAGGTGTTTTTGTGTTTTTTGCTCTTGTGACTGGTCTTTTGATGTTTTTGCACCGGAAGGGCAAAACACCAGGTATCACCCGCCGGATCAGTGCCTGCGTACTGGCTGTGCTGGTGATTTTGGGTAGTGGACTGGCTTATGTGGTGACAAGTGATGTGTATAAAACTATGGAAACAGTCACCACTCCGGAAGTCAGCAAGGTTACCAGAAGTATCTTTGTCCGCACAGAAGATCCGGCACAGACGCTGGCAGATACGGCTGGGTACACCTATGCGATTGTGGAAAACTACGATGTGGATAGCACCCAGCAAGCCATAAAAGTTATTGAAACAGAACTGGATAAAACGGTAGAAGTAAAGCAGTTTGTCACAGTTCCGGAAATGGTGGATGCACTCTGCTCCGGTAGTGTAGATGCAATGATTTTAAATGGCGCATATATCCAGATCTTAGAGGATATGGAAGGCTACACAGATGTCTGTGAGAAAATCAGACTTTTGCACGAAGTGCCTGTGACAGAATGGACACCGCCTACGCAGGAAACAGAACCTTTGGAAACCCAGCCGGTTCAGGTGGAGCAGAATATTACCAATACGCCGTTTGTTGTCTATATCAGCGGCTCGGATACCCGCAATAGTTATTTGCCCACCCATACCAGAAGTGATGTGAATATTCTGGTGGTGGTTAACCCCACAACAAAGCAAATCCTTTTGCTCAATACGCCCCGTGATTACTATGTGGAAAACCCTGCCGGCGGCGGCAGTCGGGATAAATTGACCCACTGCGGCATTTATGGCGTAGATTGCTCCATTAAAGCCCTGGAAATGCTGTATGGCGTGGATGTGGACTATTATGGACGCATTAACTTTACCGGTTTTGAGACTCTGATTGATGCCATTGGCGGTATTACAGTGTACGCAGATAGGAGTTTTACCACATTTAATGGCGTTTATGTGGGCGCTGGCGAAAACTATATGAACGGCCACGAGGCACTTTCCTTTGCCCGGGAGCGGTATAAGTTGTCCGGTGGCGACAATGCCCGGGGTCAAAATCAGATGAAAGTGATAAAAGCAGTCATCCAAAAAATGACCTCCGGTAAAACCATTATTTCCAATTATTCTGAAATTCTTTCCAGTATGCAGGGAATGTTTGTTACCAGTATGCCTATGGAGGATATCAGCAGTTTGGTAAAAATGCAACTGTCGGATATGGCTACCTGGGATATCCACACCTTTGCAGTTACCGGCAGAAACGGAAGTGCAGTGACCTATTCTGCACCGGGTCAAAACCTTTCTGTTATGTATGTCAACGATCAGTTGGTTTCCCATGCAAGCGGCCTGATCGATAAAGTGATGGAAGGCCAGATCCTGACAGCGGCAGACATCTCCGGCAGTTAAATAAATCATTAACAGGGTGTGTTCTGGATGGAACACGCCCTGTTTTGAATAGTAGGGGACGGGTTTTCCGTCCCATTTAGCTGTGGTAATCTCATCTTGTTTCCATTTGTGTATCAGTTTCCCGTGTCATTGTTATGAAAGTACGCACCCCTTGCCTCCCTCCTGGAGGGAGGGGGACCGCGTTAGCGGTGGAGGGAGTGTAGTTCTTAGGATAGGACACTCCCCCTGTCACCTGCGGTGACATCCCCCTCAGAGAGGGGGACAAGATGTTGTGCTTTTGTTCATAGTGATGCATTTATGCGTATT
>JAZNDD010000010.1:0-5390 GCA_045587865.1 Faecousia sp. | reverse complement strand
CGCCGCCCTCGGCGTCCCATCTGTATTTTTGGGGTTCGATGCCCCAAAAATACAGAAATATTGACAAACTGCAGGAAATCCGCCCATCGAGGTCGGATTTCCTGATGGGACGCCGAGGGCGGCGTCCCCTACGAATCTATTCGATAAACAGGAATTTGACGGTTTTGGTCAGAATGTATACGCGAAACAAAATCTCAGGTTTCTTTGCCGTTCGCTTTTGTCTGTTCCCGATATTGGCTGGGGGTGATGCCAAAGGTTTTGCGGAATACCCGGGTGAAATTATTCATATCGATAAAGCCGTTATCCAGAGCGATGTCCGTAATGGATCGGCTGGTGGTCGTCAGATCCCGCTGGATACTGCGCAGACGCACGAAGGTCAGGTACTGCTTGGGACTCATTCCCACATAGGTCTTGAACATCCGGGAAAAATGAGAAGGGTTAATGTGCAGATCTTCACAGATCCGGCTCACCTTCAGGTCGGTTTTATAGTTGGCGTCAATATAATACTGCGCCGTAAAGACCCGATCCCGCATGGGAAAGTCCGGCATCAGCATTGCCGTTCGGTTTTGGGTGCGGTACACCCGGACCAGCAGTTGCTTTACCAGTAGCAGTTGCATTTCTTCCGCATAGGGCTTTTGGTACTGGGATTTGTACTCGGAGATCAGGTTGCCGAAAATGCGGATAAAATTATCCATATCCTTCACCCGGGTGCAGTGGTTAAAATCCCCGGAATGGTCGCAAAGCATCGAAAGCAGGACTTCATCATTTAACTGCCGGGCTGCAGTGTCGGGATCGATGGAAAGAACATAGCGCTTATAAGGGGCTTTGCGGATGGTTGTGCGGTAACTTTCCTGATTACTTATTAAAACCATATCCCCTTTCCGGGCAGAAACGGTTTTGGAAGGAAGGCAGAGATTTACTTCCCCATCTACGATGAGGATGATCTGGTGGGTTTCCAGGTGTTGAAAACCGGAGGAAACATCGCTTTGCAGAAAAGTCACATTGGAAACCAGATGACCAGGCATACAAAAACCTCCTCTTTTGCAAATGTCTGTTTGACAGCTTGTTCGTAGGGGACGCCGCCCTCGGCGTCCCATCTGTATTTTAGGGGTTCGATGCCCCAAAAATACAGAAATATTGGCAAACTGCAGGAAATCCGCCCATCGAGGTCGGATTTCCTGATGGGACGCCGGGGGCGGCGTCCCCTACGAATCTATTCGATAAACAGGAATTTGACAGCTTTATGTGTCCTTGCTGCGGCAGCTGCAGCCTGCACATTTACCACTGCAAGTTCCGCTATCCGGGCAGCCAATACATTTTGCGCCCTTTTTCTTCGCCTTACGGATATACAGCACTGCAGCGCCGATGATCACCAGGATCACCCCAATTACAAGATAATCAATCCCATTCATAGGCAATTACTTTCCGGTCAGTGCGTATTCTTTCGCTTTCTTTCCTCCGTTGACACACAGCGCAACAAGGATAGCCGCAAATGCCAGCACAAAAATCAAACCGCCAATAAATCCGGCGCCCAAAGAACCGGTGGTGATCAGAGTGCCGATCTGGTAAACAAGGTAGCCAACGGAATAACCGGTGCCCAGTTGCAGTGCAATGCCGCCCCAGAACCATTTTTTGTCCTGGATTTCAGAATTCATTGCACCCAGGGCCGCAAAGCAAGGGGGTGAGAACAGGTTGAACATCAGGTATGCCAGCGCTGCCACTTTGGTCATACCCACCATTTTAGCCGCCACTTCGTTTCCGGAGCCAACCATTTCCAAATCATCGTTAACAACAAAGCCGTAGCAGACAGCCAGTGTGCCTACCACATTTTCCTTGGCGATAAATCCGGTAACTGCACCGGCAGCCAGTTGCCAAGCGGCAATGCCAACCACAGGCACCAAACACACTGCAATGGGTTTTGCGATGGTTGCCAGAATGGATGTATTCTCCATTCCTTCTTCCACCAGTTGGAAATCCCAGTTAAAGGACTGCATCAGATAGACAACCGCATTGCACAGCAAAATGATCGTGCCGGCTTTCACAATATATGCCCAGCCACGACTGCACATTGAGAAAAACGCCCGCTTGATGGAAGGCATTTTATACTCCGGCAGTTCCATAATAAAGAAGGACTTGCGGTTTTTATGACCTGCGATCTTACCCACCAGCAACGCCCCCAGCAGGATACACAAAATGCCCACAAAATACATCAGCGTACCCACCCAGCCGGCTTCATCAAAAAACGCACCGGCAAACAGTGCAATCACCGGCAATTTCGCCCCGCAAGGCATAAAGGGAGTCAGCATTGCTGCTGCATTGCGCTCCCGCTCGTTGCGGATGGTACGGCAGGCCATAACACCGGGAATGGCACAACCTGTGCCGATCACAAAGGGGATCACAGACTTACCGGAAAGGCCCACTTTTTTGAAAATAGGATCCAGCACCACAGTTGCCCGGGCCATATAGCCGCAGTCTTCCAGCAGGGCAATCAAAAAATACATAACCATAACCAGCGGCAGGAAGCCGATAACTGCAGAAACGCCGCCGATAATACCTTCTGTCAGCAGTGCAGACAGGAAGGGATTGGCATTTACCAGCAAGCCTGCAACCCACTGCTTGAACATATCGATCAGGGTCACCAGACCGGGGATGGATGTGCCGTTTGCAAATTCATAGCCCTCTTTGATCCACACGCCCAGCCACGCCTGAGAAATCTGGAACACCAAGAACATCACCACTGCAAAGATCGGCAAGCCTGCCAGCGGATGGGTCAGGACCGCATCGATCTTATCCTGGAAATTCTTATCCCGGGTCAGCACCTTGCGGGTCTCCACTTTGCTAACGATCTGGTTAACAAACTTAAACCGCTTCCGGTCTGCCTGTTCCACAGCCTTCTTATCGGTCAGGTCCACATCGCCCTGGCTATAGGGTGCAGCCTGCTGTTTGCCGCGCAGTGCAGTCGCCGCCGCCACCAGATCCTTCAAGCCCTCTGCGTGGGTGGAAACGGTTTCCACCACCGGACAGCCCAGTTTCTCACTCAACAGGACTGTATCGATCTCGGTTTTCTTCTTCTCGTTGATGTCCGCCTTATTCAGGGCAACCACCATCGGCACGCCCAACTCCAGAAGTTGGGTGGTGAAAAACAGGCTGCGGCTCAGATTGGTGGCATCCACAATATTGATGATCACATCGGGGTTTTCATTTTTTACATATGTACTGGTAATGCTCTCTTCCGATGTGAAAGGAGACATGGAATACGCACCGGGCAGGTCCACGGCAATCAGTTCCAGATCGCCGGCGTATGCCTTCTTAATGGGTGCTTCCTTCCGGTCAACGGTAACACCCGCCCAGTTGCCAACCTTCTCGTTCCGACCGGTCAGGGCATTGTACATCGTGGTCTTGCCGCTGTTGGGATTGCCCGCAAAAGCAATTCTCATTTATCCTTCCTCCTGACATTTTTGGTTAGTCATTGCTAACTTTCATTCACAAGAAAAAAGCGGAGCATTTTCCGCTTTTTTGCGGTTAAAAAACAATGATCGCCTCGGCTAATTGCCGGTCGATATTATATCTGGCATCCTTGATAGAAACCGTACAACTGCCTCTGCGGCGGGATACCACAGTAATCGGCTCGCCACTGTAACAGCCAAGGGAAAACAGGAAACTGTTCAGTTCCTCATCGTCGGTCTCGATCCCCTGGATAATATATTCTTTTCCCTCTTGTGCTTTGGACAAGTTCATAGCATCACCTCTATCGTTAGCCATCGCTAACTTCGGTCTATATCATACTCCCCTTTCCTTTATTTGTCAATACCTTTTGTGGAAAATTTTTCAATTATTTCAGGAACGATCTTCTGGTTATTTTGCTGATTTTTTGGGGCATAGTAGCAATAGATTTATTAAGGAGTGAACGGCGTGAAGCGGATTTTGGGAATTTTATTATGTTTGCGTTTGCTGTGCATTCCTGTGTGCGCCAATTCCCCGGAAAAGTTGGTGGCGCTGACCTTTGACGATGGTCCTTCCGGGCGGTACACCCGCAAACTGCTGGACGGACTGGAAGAACGGGATGCAAAGGCCACCTTCTTTCTATGCGGTTACCGTATGGAAGAAGATCAGAAACTAACTGAGCGGATCTTTCAGGAGGGGCACGAGATCGGTCTGCACGGCTACAGCCACAAGCCCATGCAGAATATGTGTTCCGGGGATGTGATCCGGGAACTGGAAAAATCTGCATCTTTACTGCCAGAGGGCTGCCAGGCTGTGTTTTTGCGCTGTCCCGGTGGCACTTGCAGCCAATGCACCCGGGATGCCGCTGCCTCTTTGGGACTCTCCCTTGCCTACTGGTCGGTAGATCCCCGGGACTGGGCAACAGACAACGCCTCTGCCATTGAAAAAGAAGTTCTCGATCACGTGCAGGACGGGGATATTATCCTGATGCACGATATGTCCAACAGTTCTGTGGAAGCGGCGCTGGTGATCGTGGATGAACTATCCCGGCAAGGCTTTCGTTTTGTCACCCTCTCCCAACTTGCTCAGATCAAAGAGATCTCCCCTGTCCCCGGCAAGCAGTATTCCCGTTTTCGTTAAATTTCTGTTTATCGGGCTGCCCGCCCGATAAAAATGCAAAATGCAAAGTGCAAAATGCAAAATGAATGTGTCAATTAACATTCACAGCAATCGTACCACCGCGTCATCTTGAGCGAGCAAAGCGAGTCGAAAGATCTTCGCACCGATTATACCCATAATTTAGAATAAATGCGTAGATCCTTCGACTTCACTGCGTTTCGCTCAGGATGACGCGATAAGTGTTTGTCTTTTTAACAGCGATCACCCGCGCAATATTACTAAAATCATTTCCGAAGGAAATACCGAAATTGTCCATTGTCAATTGTCCATTGTCCATTCGCACAACAGTGCGTCAAACAGGAATTTGATAAATTCAATGGCGCAGGCAGTTTTACAGTTGAAAAACACAAAAAGCCCATAGAAAAAGGAAAAAAGATTGCCTTGCCTACAAAAAACTCCTATGGTAATATAAAGTAAATACTTATAGGGGGTATTCTGCTTTGGATATTAAAAAACTTGTATTTGACTTGGTAGGCTGTAAATGGAACGGTCCGGTGGAAGAGATCGCTACCAGCGACCTGATCGTAAAATTTGACGGTCAGAAGGCTACCATCGGTGCTGCTACCATCCCTGCCAAAGCCCGTGGCTATATGCTGCTGGCAAAGGCAATCAGTGAGGACAAGACTCTGGACATCTGCCAGAAGGCCCATTTCAAACTGATCGGCGTGATGCTGGACGTTTCCCGGGGCGGCGTTATGAAAGTCAGTTCTGTGAAGAAGTATATCGACTATATGGTCGCTCACGGTATGAATATGCTGATGCTGTAC
>JAZNDD010000009.1:0-13839 GCA_045587865.1 Faecousia sp. | reverse complement strand
GGTGCCCAGTGCGCACACTGGGCGGAGGGGTTGTCCTATCTTAAGAAGTACACTCCCCCAGTCACCTGCGGTGACAGCCCCCTCAGGGAGGGGGCCAAGGTATTGTGCGTTTCAGGAACCTGTTCGTCAAACAGAAATTTGATAAAATGAGGGAGGTGGCTCGAGACATGAGCAACCTCCCAAAATTGTTTTCATTTATCCTGAAAAAATATGCGTTTCTTTACAGCCCCTTTTAACGCGCCCTTTTTATTCTACCATGCCATATTTCACTTTGATGCGCTCCAGTTTTTCCAGCATTGGCTCTCCGGCAATGAGCAGGAAAATCACCGTTGCCGCCGCGTGGATCAGGTCCATCGGCAAGCCGGACACATAGTACGCCATAAGCATTTTCCAGTTAACAGATTGGGCGTTATACATCAGTGCTGACGCAGGATTCATAATGCCGCCGTAGATGACCACTGCCGCGAAAGCGCCAAAGGTGGCAAGGCTGCCGCGACTGCGGCGCAGAAGGCCTTTACGGAACAGCACACCTGCCAGGAAACCCACAATGCCCATACTGAACATTTGCCAGGGCATCCAAGGTCCTTGCGAGAATACCACATTGGATGCCATCATTGTCACAGCACCTACTAAAAACCCGGTCTCTCCCCCAAACGCCACGCCGGCAATGATCACCAGCGCCAACACCGGCTTAAACTGGGGCAGCATAAAGAAAGCAGCCCGTCCGGCAACGCCGATGGCGCACAATACCGCAATAATAACCAGTTCCCGGGCTTTTGGTTTCCGGCTTTCAAACACCAGAAAGAAAGGCACAATACATTCCATCAGCACCAACAGTGCCGTTACATTGTAATACGAATTACCCAAATACATCACACTGGCAAAAATCGTCAGGGGGATGCACAGCAAGATCAGTGCTGTTGCCACAAGGGTACGCTTGCTGAGTTTGCGTTTCTTTGCAGGCGTTTGCAGCATTGCTGACGGCGCACTTCTGCGACCAATGGCAGAAATGAAAACGCCCAGTGCGCCAATAAGAACCAGATATAAAAGCAGTTGGTTTTCTCCTTCCGCGCTGATCCCATCCTTGCCGATCAAAGAAGACAGGTCCGTGATACTGGTCGCATAGAAAAACACCAGCAATGCGATCAGCAAGGACACGCCTGCCAGAAGTTTTCTCCAAATTGGCAGGGGCTTGGGCTTAAAATTCACCGCCGTTTCCTTGGGCGCAGGAAGATCGGTAATTTCCGGCATTTCCGGTTCGGCAATCGGTTTTCCACCGCAGCATCCGATAATATCCGATACCGTTACCGCCTGGGGCACCAAGTGCCGCGCCATTCGGTTGGCAGGGGTGGTATAAAAACTATTGCCGGAGAAAAATTCTCTGGGCGTGCCTTCTGCCACAATATTGCCATCAAAGAACAGTCCGCATCTATGGGCATACTCTGCACAAAATGCCACATCGTGGCTGACCATCAAAATGGTGACCCCCTGGGCAACCAGTTGGCGCAGGATCTGGGCAAAGGTCACCTTAAATTCTGCATCAAAGCCCTTTGTGGGCTCATCCAGAAGCAAAATATCCGGCTGGGTCAAAAGCACCTTTGCCAGGGCAGTGCGTTGCTGCTCACCGCCGGAAATATCATAGGGATGCCGGTCTAAAAATTCCCGCAAACTACAAAGTTGCGTAATGTTTGCCACTATTGCATCCTGCTCTTCCTTGGGGATCTTCTCCCCCCGGAACACTTCGTACAAGTCCTCCCGGACCGTGCGTTTCACAAACAGGGTTTGAGGATTTTGGGGCAGATGCCCCAGTTTTCCCTGCAGACGCACATCTCCCCGATAGGCAGCCTTCAAGCCGGAAATCACCTTCAATGCGGTGGATTTACCGGCTCCGTTGCCGCCTAAAATCCCATAAAACTCACCTTTGCGAAGTTTCAGTGATAATCCCTTCAGCACATCGGGACTGTCCTTCTCATAGCGAAACCACAGATCCTCACATTCTAAGGTAACCTCCTCCGGGTAATCCGGGGGATTTTGTTTTGCAAGGGGCAACAGCGCCTGTTCTTGAACCCGTTGGGAAAGGAAATGGCTGCCGTCCCGAACGGTTATCGGGCAATTAAGTTTTGTTTCCACGGCTGCCCAAACCCGCATTGCTGTGGGCATTGCCAGGAACATTCCGCTGCCTTTGTCCTTTAATTGCAAGCCTACCGTTTCCGGCTTGTCGTCACAAAGGATCGCACCGTCGTTCATCACCATAACCCGGGTGGCAAAGGGGAAGGCATCTTCCAGACGATGCTCTGTCAGGATGATGGTGGTACCCAGTTCCCGGTTGATTTTTCCCAGCAGTGCCAGAAAGTCAGCCGCGGCAATGGGATCCAGTTGCGCTGTCGGTTCATCCAGCACCAGCACACCCGGCTGCATCGCCATTACAGATGCAAGGCTTAGCAGTTGCTTTTGACCGCCGGACAACTGGGTTACCTCTTTATAAAACCAATTCTCTATGCCAAAAAACGCAGCGATCTCCGCCACCCGGCGGCGGATGGTGGGGGTATCATACCCTAAACTTTCCAAGCCGAATGCCAGTTCGTGCCAAACCTTATCGGTGACCACCTGATTTTCCGGAGATTGGAGCACAAAACCGATCTGCTGCGCCTGCTCTCTGGGAGATAATTCCGACAGCAGTGTTCCTCTATACCGAATCTCACCGGAAAACACGCCATGGGGCGTTAAACTGGGTTTTAAATGCCGCAACAGTGTGGATTTTCCACAGCCGGAAGGACCGCAGAGGATCACAAATTCCCCCTGCTCAATGGCAAAGGAAATGTCCCGCAGGGCTTTTTTCTCCCCCTCCGGGTATGTGAAATCTACATTTTTGAATGAATAACTTTCCATTTTCTCTCCTCTGTCCAGTTAAGCACCACAGGCATCATACACAAACACAAATATACAAACTGAAAGGAAAGGGTCATCGTATTAAGCCCAATATGGCGAATGCTGGGGAAATACCGGAACGCGAAGGCAGACGCGATCACACCCGCCATCAGATAAAGACCGCAAAAACTCAGATAGATCAGTGCCGTCTTATCCCGCTCATCTACTCGGTAGATGGAAAAAGCAGTACGCCCTTTCAGACCATAGCCCCGGCTTTTCATACTGTCTGCCGTTTCGATGGCATTTTCCAGAGACCAGGTGATCATAATAGACAGTACCGTAATTGCGATTCTGGTCCTGCGCAAGAGACTGCCCTGAGAGATATCTCTGCCGATACTTTTCTGGGCATCCACCACCGCATTTATCTGGGTTTTAAACTTCGGGATGAACCGCAATGTCATACTTAAAACCAGTGACAGTGCCGGAATGATCCGACCAAACAGGTAAATAAACTTATCGGAAGTAATCACCCGGTTAAAGTTCATAAACCACAAAATAACAGTAGCGATCATCACACCCGCAGAAAGACCGTAGAGAATACTCTCCAGGGTAAGGGGATTTCCCGAAGGAAGATACAGTAAAACTGTTACCCCCTCGTGGCTAAATGCCGGGTTCATAATGGCAGTCAGCAGCATAATGGGCAAGCACCACTTGAGCGCAAAAAACACTGCCTTTTTTCCCTCCGTCTGCACCGCATAAAGGATTGCACAAACAAGAGAAATGCCCTGTGCCAACGGATGGGTCAGCGCCATCGAAAAGCCGATCACCAAAGCAAAATATAGAAAATTTACCAATGGATGATATTTTGCAAAACGATCCATTTTAACCTCCAACCGCGTAGCCACCGCCAATATCGTTGCCCAGATCGCAGGTAAACCGCCACTGCACAGCGTCCCCGTCTTTTAGTTGATAACGGGAACAGCCGTAGTTGGGATACCAGCCATTGACCTTGTACATCCAGCCGGACAATGCGCCGCAATCAAATTCATAAAGATTATAGATACCTTCCACATAAGCACTGTTATAAATGGGTGTCCAGGAGGCTTCCATGTGGATTCCCTTTTCTTTGCAGACCCGCTGCAGCACATCGAATACGGACTCACCCTCATAGAACGTTACAGTGGTGGCAGAAAGAATAACGCCACCGGAAGGAACCATTTCCAGTTTATCGGGATCCAACTGATCCAGATTGTTCAAAATAGTAGCACACTCTATAGAGAATATACAGGTATAGGTTTTGCCTTTGTCTACATTCTGATCCTCCGGCTCCACCGGTTGGGGTTTTCCGGGAGGCACGGGATCGGTATTGTATTTATCCTTCAAGCCGGTTTGCACCGGCTTGGAAAGATAGTCATCCTGTCCGCCAACCGGTGCAGATGGGGCTTGTGCAGATGGGGTGATCTCTGTTGGCTGCGTTTCCGCCTCCGGGCGTTCATCCGGGCGAATTTCAAAACTGCCTGCAGCGCCGTCCAGGGTTAGATTTAAGATAGCGGTCTTACTGCCGGTAACGGACACCGAAGCAACTGCCTTATTTCCCACATACGCAGTCGCGCTCTGCCCATCCCATTGCTCATCCAAATAGATGGACAGCAGTGCAGAAAAGCCAAAGGCTTTTACTTGCCGCAGGTCAACTTGCAGATTACCTTCGGTGGTCTTACTGATCTGCACATCCAGATTGATTTCCGCAACAGTCTGAATATCATTGCCAAAGATTGTCCATTCATATTTGTAATTACCGGATTTTCCGGAGAATACACCGATGGCATTTTCACTTTGAATTTTCCGGATAAGACTTTCCTGAATAATGCCGTCTTCAGGGATCTCAACGGTTTCATTCAAATTCACACTGCCAAAGTTTCCCTGACAGGCACAAAGAGAAAGCATCATAGCAAACGCCAAAACAAGGCTGAACATTCGTTTCATATTTATTCTCCTATGACCAACTTGCCATTTTTTGTTTTCAGTGTGCCGGTGGTCATAGCCAGACTTTGGGTCTCGTCGGATGCCGCAAACACCGCATCTTCCACGATCAAATCCAGAACATCACCTGCGTGCACACTGCCCCGAAGACGGAATTTCAGGCGAAGCACCACATTTTGCTCCTCTGCCAGCAAGTCCTTGCTAAATGCGTTTTTTCCGCCGGTCATATCCAGATACATTATGTTGATCAAACCGGTATCGTTACTGTTTTGCACATTGCAACTCCAGTCCGGGAGTTTTTGGCCGGTGCTGTTTTCACTGCTCAACACAAAAACATTGCCTTCTTCCACACCCAAAAATTCCAGTCTGGAAGAATCGAAGGCGATGCTCATACTCATTGCGCCGTAACGAGCGCCTCCCAAATCCGATATGGTTACATCCAAAGTAAATTTCTCTGTCTGGGACACGGAAAGTTTTTGAGGGGTTTCCACAATCAAGGCAGGTTTTCCGGAAACAGGATCGTTGCCCCAATGTATCCGCAGTAGTATACCTGCCGCAATCAAAATACATATACCGATGATCCAGGGCCATCTTTTTTTAATAAATTGCTTCATAGCGCAACGGTCTCCCACCCACAGAATGATTATGGATTGGTGGTGATAGTTGCGGCTTTGGTAACAACACCGAAGTCACTGCCATCTACAAATTTTTCTACGATACCCAGCGCATCGAAGGTGTTGATCCGGCTATCACCGTTGACATTCCAGGTGAGGATCTGGTTATCTTCAGGCGCATCGCCCTTGCGCAACCAGGCATCCACCGTGTTAAGTGCATCCTGTGCATTCAACACGCCATCACCATTGGTATCACCAAAGACGATTTGCGTAGCAGCCGTCTCAGTCAATGTGAAGTTTTCTTTATTTGCCAACTGCGCTATATCGATGGATGCGTCCACCAATGCCACATAAGTAGCAATACCGGTCTTTACAGAAATCTCAGCACTGTACATAAAGGCATACCGGTTTGCGCCGTCGTTATAAGTCAGTTTGGCAGCCTTTTCAATGCCAACTACCGATACTGCAACTGCCTTTTTGTCAGCAGGAATCAAATCAACATCATCGCCGGTATACAGACAAACCGCACTATAGGAAATGCCCTTTACCACATTCACCGTTCCTGCGGCAGTTGCGGTGTTCACAACCACCATTGCATTTTCATCGTCGGAATCGGAAGCGCGTTTTGCGGACATACCGCCAATGCTAATCCCCAGTTGCTCACCCGCATTTACATCATCCACCTGGAATGTGACGGTAAAGAACTGCGCAGGAAATGCATTGCCCTCTGCATTGCCAACTACCGTAATATCGCTGTGGTTGGTTGCATCAAAGTATACAACACGCAGTTTGCCGTCAATGTCCAAATGGTAACGGACTTCGCCGCCGCTCAGCCGACTGCCGGCAGTCACACCGGCAACGCGCAGCCCTTCCGGAACATTCACAATAAAGTCCATAAGTTTATAGCCTGCGGTATTATCCCACTGATCCAGGGTGATAACAGCGTTGAATGTCTTGCCCAAATCGTCAGTGATCTGGGAAGGCAGACCCAGGGTTGCTGCAGGCTTGCCCGGAACAACCGTTTCTTCCTGGAAGGTTACATCCGAATAGTCGTAAAGAGCGGGTTTTCCATTTATCAAGCGGTCATAAGCGACCAAACCATAAGCAGCCTGGTCAGTCGCCATGGCATTGGCACCTGCACCTCTGCCGTGTTCAAATTTAGCCTCATCCTCCAGATAATAGGTCAGCAGATTATCGATAGCGGAATTGCCATTCTTGACAAAACGGGGGTCGGTATCTGGGTTGATCCCCCAGGTGGTTGCCGCAACAATTGCCCATACACAACTTTCTGAGGTTTCGCCCTTACCGTAGGGAAAACCGCCATTGTCCAACTGGCTGTCACTGAGCCATGCAAAGGCTTTTTCGCAAGCCGCTGCAACCGCCGGCTGATCCCGGTAGGGGTACAGCGCAGTCAGTGTCATGCCGGTAATATCCACATTGGAAGGTTGGGCTTTCGCAGTGACCAACGACCAACCGCCGTCATTATGCTGGGCAGTCAAAATAGCGTCCACACACTGCTGGCGGATCGTGGGGTCGGCGGTTTCGTAATTTCCGCAATCCAAAGCGATCAGCGTCCAAATAGTGCCGTTCATGCCCTGCTTACGAATCCAGTTGATACCGTTTGCACTATAGGCCTCCACCAAATTCCAGTTGCCTACAGAAGTAGCATCCTTGCCGATGGCAGACAATGCCATAATCAGGCGGGAGTTGTCGGTAGACTTGTTTTTATCCAGCGCGCCGTTCATGGAAACCGTTGCTGCGGTTTCGTTAACATATTCCACAATGCGGTCGTAGTAGTCAGCAAAATATTGGCTGTCATTTGCATAGTAGCCGCCACGGGCAAGACCAAAAACGGTCCACTCACCGTAATTGGTACCAAAGGAAGGCTGTGCAACGGTTGTTGCCTGCGTTGCAAGGATCGCATTGAGCACAGCGGCTACGCTTTGGGGCTGGCGGGGTGCTTCCGGCGTGGTAGCACCGCAAACCGTTACCCTGGCAAAAGCAGGAGCGGAAACAATACAGGGTTCGCCTGTTTCCATATAATGGTCGCAGGTGGTGTGGGTAAAGCCGTCATCTGTGCCTATACCGCCTTCACACCAAACATAATAAGTACCCGCATTGGGAAAGGTAATTTCCGCGCAACCGCTTTCATCGGTGAACACTGAGCCTTCGGCTTCGCCAAAAGTTGCACCATAGAAAACCGCATAATCGGCAGCCTCCTTGACCCAGGCATTGCCGAGCATCAGATCGCAGAAGGAGTGTTTCAGTTTTATAGACAGTGCTTCACCGGCAGATGCAGTGTAATCATGGGTGTAACTGTCGTTTTCATCTGCGAACAAATGGAAACCGCCAGTCTGATCCCACAGGAAGTTGTAGCAGCCGAAACTGGCAACATCCAGAAAATCTCCTGCTTCCAGTACGATCCGGTCAGATGTGGCACCAACGGTCATAAAGTCACTTTGCTGGGTCTCATCCACAGGGTAATCGCCATTATGGAAATACACCATGTTTTCGGTAAAGCCGAAAATGCCGCCCCGGAAATAGGAACTGCCGGGAAGGGCATCGAAATTGACATCGCCCCAATCGCCGCCGTAAAGTTCCTCGTGGGCATAGATCAGCAGTTGCAAGGCGGTGGTTTCATAATTACCGTCGCCATCTGCATCAAAGCGCATATTATCCAAGCCATATTCAGCAAGATCGATGGCTTCTATCTTAGATATAGGGACAGGTACATAGGCAATGGGATTGCCGTTTTTGTCATCAATGTAGCCAGTGTCAAGGCTGATGGAAAGATATACAACGTTTTCCTGTGCTGCGAGCGCTGTGACAGGTATCACTCCCAGTACCATTACACAGGCAAGGAACATACACAAAATTTTTTTAGAGATCTGCATAAAGAAAGTCCTTTCTTGCTTAAAAGCATCGTGAAATGGCGTTCTTGCCATTTCCTACGGTTTTTCCTTAGGCTGCTTCAACCCCGCAGATTCCAGTGCCCTGGGCCAAGGTCCCAGGTATGCTTTGATCTGGGCGCAAGTTGCACTGTCGAAATCCTTTTTCGTGGGCAGCCGCCCAAGTTGGGCAGTTTTCTGACGCAGAAGGTTCTCCGCCCAGGCCTTCTTTTCTTCCGGTGTCACTTGCATCCCTCCTTATTCAATTGTGTGGTTCCTAAAAACCCAATTGGCACAGAAGGCTCGCTGACTCAGGCGTTTCCGCCAACACAGCAATGGACGGTTGTTCCGGATTCTCACCGGATCACCTTGCAATGCCAATAAGCAATATTCCGTTGGTTTTGCGGGCTGTGACCGCCAGCGCAATCAGCAGATCCGGGGGATGGGATCTACTCAGGCGGTCACAGTAAAAAACTGCAGCAACTTTCAAAAAGTTGCTGCAGCCGTTTTCCGCATCAAAAAAGCACAGGTTCCGTACTTGCAGACCCTTGTGTTTTACCACATTTGAGCAGTTCTCCTGACTTGCGTATCTTAAGTTCTGCATAGCCTTCTCAGGGGTTTCCCAATGACCGGCTTTCGCCGAATGCAGAACCTCCACGCACACAGTGGCGGTACCGTCCGGGATTTGCACCCGGTTATCTATTCTCCTGCGGTGCTGTTACCACTGCCGCAGGCACTCAAATGGAATATTTACTTGCAGGAACAGTATACACGAGTCTTGCCAAAATGTCAATGGAAAACCTGCCCAGAAAAAATATTCTTGACAAAAGGATGTTTCCTATCGTAATATAAAATTATCCCAAATATCAGGAGGTTTTTATTATGGCTGAGGCTAAGTTGGAACTGGAATTAAAGGACGGCAGCAGAGTCTGGATTAACTTGTCCCAATCTATCAAGATGATAAAAACACCGGAGGGCCGTTACATTTTGTACTTAATCAACGGAGAAACATACGAAATCGACCGCCGGGCCGCAAGCAGAGTGGAAAGTTATTACGAAGATTGTTAATATAAATAGGTTGAAAGAAACGCATATTTTTCCAGGATAAATGTAAACAATTTTGGGAGGTAGCTCAGTTATGAGCCACCTCCCTCATTTTATCATTCTTTTTTCGCATTTTTTAGATATTCACCCGCCATATATAATTGTCCATTTGACAACTGCCCCATAAGCAGAAATTTGTCGATTTGGCAAGAATGTATGCTCTGAATAACTTTTTTGGGTTTCTTTACAACCCACTTTATCGTTATATTAGATTTCTTCCACCATATCGGATAATTCTCTTGATTGGAAATGCATTGCAATGGGGGCAGCATCCTCTGCAGGATAGCCCATTGGCAGCAGTGCCGCTACCTGAATATGTTCCGGCAGTCCCAGTATGGCAGCCAGTTCATCATCGTTATAATAGCCAACCCAGCAAGAGCCGATTCCCAGATCCCACGCCTGAAGCATCATATGGGTGCAGACGATGGTTGCATCCATTTCACCGGTAGTGGTACCGGGTGTCAGCGTTCTTTTGATCTGGCGCTGGCGATCATAGCACACCACCAAAATCACCGGGGCATCCCAGGTGCAACGGCAGACAGATGCCAGTTTCTTGCGGGCTTCCTCGCTTTTTGCCACATAGATCCGCTGGGGCTGACAATTTTTGGCAGTGGGTGCAAACCGCCCTGCTTCTAAAATCATCTGCAACTTTTCTTCCTCAATGGGCGTATCCTGAAAGGACCGCACTGAGTAGCGGGATTTTGCCAATTCAAAAAAATCCATAATAAACCTCCTACCAATTTTCTTTTATTTTCTCCAGCGCCCCAATGGCCGCCGCAGAAAGTTCTTTTGTTATGACCGGACTGCACTGCAGTCCTTTTTCCATACAATCGGCAATGTGCATTACCTCATAGACCAGTTCATACTGACAAGGGTATTCCTGTTCTTCCCGTTTTCCGTCAATATGGAAGATCACCTTTCTGGCTTTCCAGTAATCAGGCAGTTCAATATAGCCCCGCTGACCAAAAATCCGACAAGTATTGTCCAGAACCGCCCGGGTGGTATTCTTGGCAGTGAACAAAACGCCGTTTTGGGTTTGTCCGGTGAGAATATACTGCCATTCCACACCACTGGGGAATTTACTTGCCCTGCCGCTGACGTCTGTAATATTTCCAAACATCCAGCAAATCAATTCCATTGCATAAACGCCACTGGTCAGCAGTGGACCGCCACCGGCTTCCTGGCTAAATACCCAGTCGTTGTAATCCGGGGAAAAACTGTGGTTTAATTCCACCATTGCAATTTGTCCCAATTCCCCCAGCCGTTCTTTTGCCGCCAGAACTGCCGGCAAAAAGAGCATCTTCTGCGCCTCCATAAAGAAAAGTCCCTGTGCTTTTGCCAGATCATACAGTTCCTCTGTCTGCTTCCGGGATGTGGTGCAGGGTTTTTCGCAGATCACATGTTTGCCTGCATGCAATGCTGCTTTCGCCCAGGGATAGTGCTGAGAATTTACATTGGATATATAGACAATATTTACACGCTCGTCCTGCAACAGTTCTTCGTGGGAACCGTAAGCCGTGGGAATATCCCACAGTGCCGCCTTCTCCTGGGCTTTTTGGAGCGTCCGGGAGGAAATGGCAGTGATTTTCCCTTTGCCGCAAGACCGCACTGCCCCAATAAACCGGGGTGCGATGGAAGATGTACTTAAAATGCCGTATGAAAGTTCCATTAAATCCCCTCCGGCACCTATTATAACACGCCCGCCTTTTAGAATCTACTGCGTTATTGAATTTTCCGGGTAATTATAGTATAATTTCGGAGAACATACAAAAGCAGGTGACCTTATGAGAAAACAATTCTATCGGCTGATTGCCCTTATTCTTGTGCTGATCCTTTGCAGTGGCTGTGGCCTTAGCAGCAAGCCTGCATCAAAGCCCCAACTGAGCACCGATTTTACCCCCAGGGAGAACACCTTTTCCTTCTCTGCCCTTCCCTCAGACTCGCTGACTCTTTCTTTAGATAGCGCGGCGGCGGTGCTGGCAGCAGTGGGCGAAATTCAGCCAGAATATGAATATGCGCCTTTTTATCAGTTAGAGGAAGTCAAAAAACGCCTTAACTTCGATGCCTCTGTGCAATCTCATCAGTTTTCTGCCCTGGATGCAAACGGCAACCTAAACAGTAGCCATCTGGCTTCTTTGATCAAAGGCAACAACGATGCCTTTATGGCAACTGACCCCTTTGGCTATGAGATGGTTGAAGATTCCTACATTTTGGAAATGTGTTCCTTTATTGTGACCGTCGTAACAAAAATGCAGGAAAAATATCCCACCATCGACTGGAATCGGGTATATTGCAATTTGGGCAATCTGAAGATCCTGTACGATACGGGTATGCTGAGTTTTGCAGAAGTTTCTTCGGATATGATTCTTTCTATCAGCAAAAACAACACCCAGATCGTCCTGACTCTGAAAGGCGAAGATGGCTTTACCCGGGTTTTGACCCACGAGATTATGCACATCATCCAGATCGGCTGTGCCTGCGAGAAGATCCCAAACGCAGGCAGACGGGCTGGCATTTGCGTTTACTGGGATGACTTTTCCCTGAACACCACCGACTGGACCTGGATGGCAGAAGGCTCTGCGGAGCGGCATATGTGTACCCTTACCGGTGGCGAAGCCGTTTCTTATCAGTATAAAATCGATTATCTTTGCAGTATGACAATGTCCGTACTTCTGCGGGAGAATGTAAACGCAGACACAATAGAAACCCTCTGCTTTTACGATGATCCCCAACTGCTGTTTGATGCCTTCGGCTGTGAAACAACCCAGCAGCAGGAAGAACTGCTGAAGATGATGATCACACTGCAGGTACTGCAAATGGAACCTAAGAATTTCCACATCACCTACAAAGAATCAACGGGAATCGATCTTCTGGCAGATGAAGAAACCGCCAATCGGTTCTATTATTCTTTGAAACCTGCCATCTGCACCACCCTGGCAAAAGAATTTTACGAAAACCTCATCTCCTTCCTGGTAAAGCATCCGGTAAGTAGCAATGACCTGTTTTTCCTGATCAACCTGTTTGAAGGTCACCTGAACCAGCACTTAACCTATTTTAACGAAAGCAAAGCAGAATTTAATCAATCTTTCTTCACCAATTACAATGCAATGCGGGATGCGCTGTTTCATGCTTTCACTCAGGATAACCCCGGGCTGGACATCGCTTCTGCTTATGCAGATTATCAGATAACTGCCGGGGAAAATCTCCTCAACGCTGAGCTTTCTATGCTTCCGGATGAAAAACGGACATTTCTGGCAGAGCGTGCCGGCTGGCAATGGGAAATGATGGGATTGGGCAAAAAAGTACCTGAACAATAACCATTTGCTCTCTTTTAAACAAATATATCATCCGTATCGACAACTTATGCGTATTGTTTTTCCCTGTTAAGCATGTTATAATTGTTATGAGGTGATTTTTATGCGCAAAATTGAAAATGTTTCTTACGGCAATACCCACACACGGCAAGTTCTGGATATTTACCTGCCCGAGGGAGAGGTAAAGGCAGCATTCCTGTACTTCCACGGCGGCGGACTGGCAAAAGGTGACAAGCAGGCAGGAGCACGGCTTTCCAGTTACCTGGTTCAGCAGGGTGTGGCTGTGTTTTCTGCCAACTACCGGCTGTACCCGGAGGCAAAATATCCTGAGTTTATTTGCGATGGTGCTAAGGCGGCTGCCTTCACTTATAACTATATTACCGAAAACCTGGGCTGCGACAAACTCGTTATTGGCGGCAGTTCCGCAGGCGGCTATATGTCTATGATGCTGTGCTTCGATCCTCAATATTTGAGCGCTGCCGGTCTGGAGCCGTCCAAGGTGTCCGGCTATTACCACGATGCCGGTCAGCCCACTGCCCACTTTAATGTGCTCAAAGAGCGGGGCATTAATCCCAAGCGGATCATTGTGGACGAGTCTGCGCCCCTCTACCACATCGGCACACAGGAAAATTATCCTCCGATGCGCTTTGTGGTGTCTGACAATGATATGAAAAACCGTCTGGAGCAGACAATGCTGGTGCTGAGCACAATGAAGCATTTTGAGTATGAAAACTACGATCATATCGTAATGAACGGCACCCACTGCGCTTACTGTGAGAAGTTGGATGAAAACGGTGTGAGCGTATTTGGACCGATGATCTGGGATTTTATGAAAGATATCTAATACCCAACCATAAGGAGGTGTCTTACCAGACACCTCCTTATTTTGTCAAATTTCTGTTTGACAGCTTGTTCGTAGGGGACGCCGCCCTTGGCGTCCCATCTGTATTTTTGGGGTTCGATGCCCCAAAAATACAGAAATATTGGTAAACTGCAGGAAATCCGCCCATCGAGGTCGGATTTCCTGATGGGACGCCGAGGGCGGCGTCCCCTACGAATCTATTCGATAAA
>JAZNDD010000008.1:0-5729 GCA_045587865.1 Faecousia sp. | reverse complement strand
AGACTATCAAAAACCGTGTCATTGCGAGGAGCGAAGCGACGTGGCAATCTCAAAAACCAGCCTTGTACCAGGAGATTGCCACACCAGTGTGCGCACTGGTTCGCAATGACATGCGTTTTAATTACCTGTTCGTCAAACAGGAATTTGATAAAATGAGGGAGGTGGCTCGAGACATGAGCAACCTCCCAAAATTGTTTTCATTTATCCTGAAAAAATATGCGTTTCTTTACAGCCCTTTTTTAGTCTTATTCATAAGCAAGCAAGTAATTATAGAATTCCCGGCAGGCTTCCACCCGGGGAGAGTTGATTACATACACAAAGTAAACTTTTCCGGATGTATTGATATGCTCCTGGGTAAAGGCACAATCTGTAATATCCAATGCCACGGCATTGGGGATCTGTGTCTCCCCGTTCTTGGCATAGATCACTTGATCTTCCATTTTTTCCAGTTCTTCCGGCGTATAGACCTGATCCAAGCCCAGATAGGCGCCCCGAATCAGCATGGTTTCAAATCCCTCCTGGTCCATGATCATATAGTCCAGTTCCTCGTTGGAGCATAGAGCCATCAGGCTCATCACAGAAAAATAATTATCTTCATAAGTAGTTGTGTTTTGAAGACTTGCAATGTTGGTATGGCCCAGATCAATGGTCTCATGCTTGTTGCCGGTGCCAATAACCTGCAGGTAATCTTCGCGCAAATAGTTTCTGCCCTCTTCCGACAGTTGCGCATTGACAGTAACGCCGCCCAGCAACAGAATCTTCTGCTTATTTTGAGCAACTGCAAGAAGAACCGACACGCCCATAATTAAAATCAGCACAACGATCAGAACCCACTTATAGTAAGTCCAGATATGCACCAATTTTTCCTTATAGGTCATATTTGCCATATTCTGTTTCAGGGCTTTCAAATTTCCGAAAAATGATGGTTTGCTCATAGAAATTTCCTTCCTGGAGAATTATTCTTCGTCCTTGTCCTCTGCTTCCTCAATATCATCGATCAGCAGTTTGAAGGGCTTTGTCATCATTAAGGCACCAAACAAAAATGCCACACTGTAATAAACGGTTATAAACAAGGCACCCAGATTGAAAAACAACCGGGGAGATCCCCGATACATCGCCACAAAGAACAGCACTGCAGGTGCCCAGGTCAGTACCATCACTGCCAAAGACCGCAGAGGGCTTACTGCCAGCAGCAAAATACTGTTACGGAACAGATGAAACGGTCTGCAATTAAACCGGGAATGAAATGCCGGAATAAGTGAATGGATCAAAAGGCATAAACACAGCATAATAGCAGGCAGTGCCCAGTGCATATAAAGACCGGTATCCATACCTTCCAATATCATCAAAAATGTATACAGCAGCATAAATTCCAGCAACAGGAAGACCGTATGTACCACACTGATCTTCACAAAGCCACTGGCAAAACCCCGGAAAAAGGCCTTGATCACGGAACGGTCATCGAAGGGATCCAGCATCTGCCGGGTAGCCGTATACAAGCCAGCCTGTGCTGCGCCAATGGTAAAAATAGGCAGACAGCAGATCAGGAAAATTACATTGAGAATAAAAAGATCTGCGATGTAACTTAGAACCTGAGTTAACTTAGAGTCATAGGAGAATAGATTTCGCATTTGGGAACCTCCTGGGCGCTTCTGAAAAGCACCCCATTATCTAAAGAACCCTCCCTTTCCAGAATGCCTGCAAAGGGAGGGTCAAAGTTTTTTAACTTAGCCCTTGATAGAGCCAACCATAACGCCCTTCACAAAGTACTTCTGAATGAAGGGGTAGACGCACATAATCGGCAGAACAACGATCATAATACAGGCGTAACGAACAGAGGCAGAAACCAGAACTGTGGATTCCTGCTGGGTGTCTTCGGAAGACACTTTCGCAATGATCTGCTGCAGATAGTGCTGCACGGGGTACAATTCCGGGTCACGGATGTACAAACGGGCAGGCATATAAGCATTCCAGTAAGCAACTGCGTAGTACAGACCGATGGTAGCCAGTGCAGCCTTAGAGGTAGGCAGGACCAGACGGAAGAATACGCCGGCATCCTGCAGACCGTCAATCTGACCGGACTCAATGATCTCACTGGGGTATGCGATAAAGAAACTACGCATAATGATCATATTATAAGTTGTAATCAAGCCAGGCAAGATCAGCGCCCAAATGGTGTTTGTCAGACCGTAGTCAGAAACTGCCAGATAGGTGGGGATCAGACCGCCGCCGAAGAACATAGTAATGGTGATCATAATAGAGAAGAACTTGTGACCTACGATAGCGCGGCGGCTCAGTGAATAAGCACACATAGCAGTGGTCACCAGGCTCAATGTTGTACCGACGATGGTGTTAAACAGGGTGATCTTATAAGCGCCCATAAAGGAGCCGTCAGCCAGAACGCCCTTATAGGTGTCCAAAGTCAGACCAATAGGCCAGATACCGACCTGACCGGCAGCAACGGGACCGGCAGAAGAAAGGGAGACAGAAATAACATGCATAAACGGCAAGATGATACAAGCCATAAACAGGATCATAATGGTATACAGGACCACATCGAATACACCGACGCGGTTATACTTTGCTCTTTTATTCGCAGCCATATTTCTTGCTCCTTTCTTAGAAGATGCTGTTCTCTGTCAACTTCTTGGAAATGAAGTTAGAACCGAACAGGAATACCAGGTTTACAACATTGACATACAGAGAAATGGCAGTACCGAAGCCATAGTCACCCTTAGTCAAGCCAACATAGTAAGAATATGTAGAAATGGTCTGAGAAACTTCATAAGTAACTGCAGACTGCATCAGCAACACCTTTTCCAGAGAGTCGCCCAGGATGTGACCGATCTTCATAATGAACATTGTGGACACAGTAGGCATAATGGAAGGAATGGTGATATTGATCATCTGACGGAAGCGGCCTGCGCCGTCCAGTCTTGCTGCCTCGTACAAACCGGGGTCAACATTGGAGATAGCAGCCAGATACACGATCGTACCCCAGCCAAGACCTGACCAAACGGCAGAAATTTCGTACAGGGGACGGAACCATTTTGTTTCTGTAAAGAAGTAAATGGGCTGACCGCCAAAGAACTTGATGATGGAGTTGATCGCGCCGGTGGTGGGGTCACACAAAGAGCGCATCAGACCAATCACAACGACCACGGACAGGAAGTGGGGCAGGTAAGAAACCGTCTGGGTAATCTTCTTAAATCTTGCACCGCGAACTTCGTTCAGAAGCAGAGAGAAGACTATGGTCAGCGGGAATGTGATAAACACGCCCATTGCACCCAGTACAAAGGTGTTCTTGGTGTACTGCCACCATTCCGGAGATTGGAAGAAGATCTTAAAGTTGTACAGACCGATGAACTTACTGCCGGCCAGACCCTTAAAGATACTGTACTTGTAAAAAGCGATGGATACGCCCCACATCGGGACATATTTGAACAGAATGAAGTACACCAGTGCAGGCAGGAACAAGATGAACAAAAATCTTGTTTTCCAGAACCGCTTAAAGATGTTCTGCTTTCTGACAGCGGGAAGTCTCTTTCCGCTAACTGTGTTTGTCGCACTCATTGTCGATACGCGCCTCCTTGAGTAGTGTTCGCAGCCTGCCTCAGGAGTGTGGTAACCACCACAAACAGGCTACTGGTTTGATTTTACATCAATATAATAACCTATATTTTCCTCAATTGCAAGAACTAAATTGTTTTATTGTTTCCATTCTGTTTACTTTTTTGATAAAAGCTTGTCACAGATGGGGTTTTTTGGAAAATTCTGGAATTTGTCTGCTGAGAAAATCACGCACAGACCGTTCGGCCTGTGCGTGAAATATAATCGGAAATCAGATGCCGTGCTCTGCCTTCACTCTTTCCAGCGCGGAATTGTGAACTTCCATCAGTTCATCAAAGTGGTACTTAGCCTTCATTTCGCTAAGAACCTGATCCCACTCGGAGAAGTCCCGCTGATTGAGCAGGAACTTACTAAACTGCGTCTGTGCATAGTTGAAGCAGGACAGTGCATAAGTATCGTAAACCATCTGCTCTTCATCGTTGTATCTCAGGCGGTGCTGGGGAGCGTGCTTGCCCACATACTTCAGCGCCATTGTCAGGGATGCTGCATCCTCTTCACTCAGAGAAGCCATCCAGGAATCTGTCTGGCGGATACCGGTCAGACCGGGCTGACGCAAACCTGCCAGTGTCAAACTGATCTGCTCATCCAGGAAACTGTCGATGAACTTCTTGTTGCCGTTCTCGTCCACTTCGTAACTTACGCCTTCAACACCCCAGTTGGTCAGAAGGACACCGGGCTCGGAATACAGCCAGTCAATGTAAGCCAAAGAGTTCATCAGGTTGTCGTTGTTGCCGATAGCATACCAGAAGACAGAACCGGCACCGATGCCATCTGCAAAACTGGTACTGACTTCATCGGTTTCCTTTGCGTAAGAACCAAAGTTGAAAGGTTCTGCAGCAACCACCTGGAACTCAGGATTCAGGGTCTGGCCGGTACGGTTCATAACAGGCAGACGGTCGGTCTTGTCGAAGGTGATAAAACAAGTGTTACTTGCAAAGGACTCATACCAGGTAGCAGCGTCCATAGTTGCGCAGGAGGGATGCATCAGACCTTCGTTCATCAGTCCGTTCAGGAACATGCACATTTCCTTGTAGGAATCGCCAACCTGTGCCATATAGTATTCGCCGTTGTCATCCAGGGTAAAGATGGTGTTATAAGCACCCTGGTTCAAGTGGGTAGCGCCCCACAGATGGCTAAAGCCCATCAGGGACTGCATATTGCCGTTGATGGAACGCAGAACAAAGGGATAGGAATTGGGATACTCTTTTTTCAATTCCTTCAGCACGGCAACGAACTCATCCTGATTGGTGGGCCACTGCAGATTGTGCTTTTCGAAGATATCCTGACGGTACAGGAAGATATAGGGGTCCACTTGTGCCTCGGTGTGAACGGGCAGGCAGTACATGACCTCATCTCTGACGGTGTACTTGGTAATGTCAGATGCATTGACAGGATCTTCCAGGAATGCCTTAACATTGGGCATCATATCCAGATAGTTGTAGATGTTAACATACGCGCCATCTTCACCGAAGGAATCGTATGTATTGTTGTACACGTTGGAGAATGTGATATCGGGAACTTCGCCCTCAGCCATCATAGTAGCGATCTGCTGAGAGAAACTGTCCAGAGGAACATAGTTAAGGGTACAGCCCAGTTCCTCTTCGATGGTGCCGCGGAGCCAACTCTTCGGTGCATCAAAGTCGGAGTTTTCCCAAGCGTAGATGTTAATGGTCTTGCCGGTCAGGTCGGGAACCTCATAGTTCTCCAGATCGATGTTGACACCTCCCATTGTTTCGTCTCCGCCGCCACCGCAGCCAGCCAGCAGAGTCAGGCAGCACAGAAGTGCCAGAGTCAGAGCCAATACTCTCTTTGTCATTTCCTTTACCTCGTTTCCTAGTAATTAGCTTTCGTATAGCTAAAATTATTCTACTATAAACATTCAGGCATTTCAATGGGTAATATTGTCCATTTCGGCTTTAGTTTTGTCCAATTTCGCCAAAAGATTAGAAGTGCAGATTTGTATTATCCCATCACCTTGCTTTGCAATAACAACGTATTACAAATTTCTGTTTGACAGCTTGTTCGTAGGGGACGCCGCCCTCGGCGTCCCATCTGTATTTTAGGGGTTCGATGCCCCAAAAATACAGAAATATTGGCAA
>JAZNDD010000007.1:0-5364 GCA_045587865.1 Faecousia sp. | reverse complement strand
CCTGCACATTGGCAAGCCCTGCGCAACTACTGCAGATAATTTTCTCCAAATCCGCAAAGGGACCAAAAGGCATCTGCTCTTGATAGTCTTTTCGCCAAACAGGCGTTATGACAAAAATCTGCGCCTGGGGATTTTTTTCGGAAACTGTTTTTATAAATCCCGCACAATGCTTTTGGAATGGATCCCGGGTGGTTGTATGCCAGTCATTTGTTCCGTAGGCGATCGTGATATAATCTGCCTTGATCGGCTCTTCCACATCTGCAAAAGGGGCATAGAACAGTTCCCCACCTATGGCGCGGTTGTGTTCCTCTGCGTCCAAAAATTCTGCCAGTTTCACACCGTAACGGGAAGACGGCCGCTGGGCAATATAGCCTTGTGTAATGGAATCGCCATACATCAGAAGCTTTTTTGAGGGGCGTATGGGGACAATCATTGCCCCATCATCCAGGCAGAATTCCTCTATCCGGATACCTACAGGCCAAGGAAAATACACCTGAATGGTCTTTTCCCCTTCTCCCAGAGAAAAGTCCCCGGAAAATCCCGTAAGCCAGCGCTCCGGTGTGCTTTCAATCGCACCCAGCGGCTTCCCATCCTTATGGATCTCCATAATAAACTGCTCCCAGCTGCTTCCCAGGGTGGGTCTTATTCGCAAGGATAAGTGTTTACTATCCGTACGGAATGCAAATTGGATTCCCGCAGTCGCGTGAGAACGCCTGGCATAATGCTCATCCTTGATTCGGTAGAAATCCATCTGTTCCTGGGTAAATCTGGAAAACCACACACTGTCCGCCGCTTCCCAAATACGCAGCGCACCTAATGTTATACTTTTTATTTGCTCTAATGTCAGTTTCATATTCTTGCGCTCCGTGACCGTTTTGTATTTCACAGGAAGTATTACAGCACTTCGTTTTTATAGGGTATGGATTTTGCCGCACCCTTGCGGCTGACAGTGATTGCCGAAACCTTGGAGGCATAGGCAATTGCATCCGGCAAAGAAACGCCTTCGGACAGTTTTACAGTAAGTGCACCAATAAAACTATCCCCTGCAGAAGTGGTATCTACTGCCGTTGTCTTTTGGGCAGGGTGGAAAATTATTTCACCTTCATAATTATAAACACAGCCCTGCTCTCCCAGCGTGATGATCACATTGGGCACGCCCATTATCTGAAGCTTTTTTACTGCTTCTATGCAGTTTTCCCGGCTGTCAAGCTTGATTCCCGTGAGATCACAGGCTTCGTGTTCATTGGGGATCAGATAATTGACCAGACGGTAAATCTCTTCCGGCAACTGCTTGTAGGGTGCAGGGTTCAAGATCACCTTTGCCTTGCCTGCCTTTGCCAGCTGACAAATTTTTGTAATTGTATCAATGGGGATTTCCAGCTGCAGAACAATATAATCCGCAGAGTCGATCAAATCCGCATTTTCCTCAATAAATTCCTGCGTTACTTTGTCGTTTGCGCCTGCGCTTAAGATAATACAGTTATCTGCTCCCGCAACGGTTATTACCGCAACGCCTGTTACGCAGTCTTCTAATGCCTTGCCAGCAAATTGAACACCGTACTTAGAAAATGTATCCATCAGCATTTTCCCGTTGGGGTCATCCCCCACAAGTCCCAGGAAGGAAACATTGCCGCCCAGCTTGGAAATGGCAACCGCCTGATTCAGGCCCTTGCCGCCGGCATTGACAGAGAAATCCTGTCCTGTAACCGTTTGTCCCAGCACTGGCATTATTTCAGTTGTAATAACCAAATCTGCGTTTGCGCTTCCAATCACAAGAATATTCATAAAGTTTTCCTCTTAGTAAATCAGATCTCTGAAGTTTTTCACTCTATGGAAGGTGATCAAATTTCCGTTATGGGCGCAGATGCTATCTGCATCACCGGAGCGGCTGACAATGATCAAATCCTCTCCATCAATGTCCATACTGCCATAGTGCCGGGACTGTTTGGGAGAGTCTCCCTTGCACACAAGACCCGCGAACACCCAGTCTACCATATTTTTGGAAAAATGGAGAACCAGGCGATCCCGCTCATCGCAGGGAATATTGTATCTTTCCCTGTCCAGGTATTCCACAGGACACATAGAATCTGTGGCCTGTGTGGACAGAAGCCAGTACAATTTTGTTTTCTCGTCGTATTTCACATAGAACTTCATCTGACCGCCAGGCATTGGCAGGAACAAAACCTTCTTACCGGAAGGATTGGTGACAGGTTGGATCTTAATAACATCCCCATTATCCACTGCCTTGGCAACACAGCAGTATCCACTTCCGCCGGTGTGAGCGCGCATAAAGAGCATTAAGGTTTTGCCCTCGGGATCGTACCAATAATGCCTGGGATCCGTGATCTCCACCACATTGGTTTCCAGCCAGCCGATGGGATGGGTTGTAAACACCTGATCCGGCTTTTTACCCTCTGCGCATCTTTTTCGATACTGGGTTGCATTTATAAAGGGATCGTCCGGATGGTTTAAGGGTGAGTCAAAGAAGGGTACACCAAACCATTCCAGTTCATTGTCGTCGGGAATCCAATCCCGGAACGCCACCTCTTCGGAAAACAACCAGTTTTCCTTTTTTGTTAAATCTGTTCCCAGCTTTCCCCGCAAAACCACAGGTGCTAAAATTCTGGGACCCCAATAAGGAAATTCTGCATCCTCTTTTTTCATCAGCCGTTCCATAACCAGATAAATATATCCGTTTTTATAGCACACGCTGGTGGCAGACTGATGCCATCTTCCCTCTGCCAAAATTGTTTCATTGCTCCAATGCTCTCCGTTATCATCGGAAACGAAGATCTTCAGCTGGCCTTTATGTCCAATGAGATATATTTTATTCCCATCTGCAAAAAGTCTGGCGTGGGTAAAATTACCGGTACCCTTCAGCTGCCAGGTATCTCCCCTGTCATCAGAGGCATAGATCTCGCCGCATTGATCGCTGATATCCAAACTCACCAGAATTCTTCCGTTTTCAAGACGCAGCACAGAGGGGGTAAATAAAAAATCCTTGTCCGGAAATTGGGAGCGCTTTACAACGGTATATTCTTTCGCCAAAGCCTCCATTATTTTTCCTCCAAATATTTTTCCAGTGTATCTGTTGCCAGCTTCATTTGCTGCATACAGCTTTTTGCGTAGTCTGTCAGTTCTTCCGATTTACGATTGCGGGCAATATTCTCCGTCTTCTGTTCACAAAGGTTCATATGGTACTTGGCTGTCAGCGGATAAGGGAGCCCGACCTCAGTAAAGCCAAAAGTACCAATTACTGACTGAACCAGATCTGCTGTTTCGCTATTATAATTCTTTCCCAGCCAGGCATACAGTTTCGGGTGGAAATTGCACATAATGCCGCAATAGCCATCAGCACCGTTGCGCATAGATTCCAGCAGGGTCTGGCAGTTGGCATTGAGCAGCTTAAAATGACTTCCCTTTAACTGCTGGGTTCTCTCTTTCATAACCGCCGCATCGCAGCAGGTATCCTTCATATAATAAAATCTGCCGGTAGAAAGACACCAATCCAATATTTTCGGTGTGACCAGTCTTTTATAAGGATGGGGACATTCATATAAGCCCAGCTTTGCATCCGGAGGCAACTGTGCAATCAGTTTTTCTGCATTGGCGATAAACACATCATCGCCTTCGTTATGGATATCCAGACGGTTGGTAATCAAAATCAAGGCATCTGTGCCGGATTCGTAAATAGCATTGAGTTCCCGCACCTGATCCTCGAAGGAATCCGAAACGTGGCCGGAGGATACCACTAAAAAGTTCTTATCCAGCTGCTTTGCCCGCTGATATACTCTGCGATTGAGTTCCACGCGCTCTTCCAGGGAAAGATAAAAAATCTCGCTGGACTGACATACCGCAAAGATACCATCCAGTCCATTTTCATAATACCAGTCCACATATTGCAGCGCACGATCATAATCCACACTGCCGTCCGCTTTATACGGGGTTATCATAGTTGTTAGAATTTCCATTTTCATACCTCCTTTTGTACAATTATAATTATTATATCAAAGGGAGGCAATAGGAAGAGCAGACACGTTTTTATAATTTTAGGACATCTATATTGTTTTCTATGCCACCTTCTGTTATAATGATGTTGCAAAGGGGTGACATTATGAAAATCTTGTACAAGCAGTCTGAGCAAGACAAAAACAGCAGTTTAAGTCATTTTGGTGTGCAGAATTGTTATCTGAAAAAGCTGTCTATCGACCGGGATCACAGCAGCATTACAAAAAAAAGCCACCACCATACAGGATTTGAAGTACATATTGTTACAGAAGGATACCAGGAATACGAGGTATCCGGCACAGTATATAAGCTGGAAAGCGGAAATTTTCTAATTATACATCCAAATGTATCCCACAAGGTTATCTGCTCCACACCTCAGACGCAAAAGTATTCCATCACCTTTAACAGACAGGCAGATCATCCTATGGATTGTCTGTTTGGGACTGTTTCCGACCGGATTTCCCAGGATCTTTCCTTCATTGCAAATGAGGCATCCCTGAAAAAAGAAATTTCCGATATGCTGATAGAGAATATCATATTGGAAATTCTGGTTCTGTCCTTTCGTATATCAGGAATCAAAGAAAACGAAAAACATATTCAACGGGATGAAAATGCAACAATTTCTATGGCAAAGCAGTATATTGATGATAATATTGAGGCCGTGCTCAGCGTTTCGGATGTGTCTGCCTACTGTTACTTAAGCACCAAACAACTTACACGCCTTTTTAAGAAATTTGAGGACACATCACCGGGAGAATATATTATTGGTAAGCGCGTAAAACATATCGAAAAGCTGCTCGCTGACCCCAGTCTTTCCCTAAAGCAGATCAGCATAATTATGAATTTTGAAAACGAGTACTATTTTAATACGTTCTTCAAGAAGCATTCCGGAATGCCCCCAGGGGAATTTCGAAAAATGCTGGGGAAATAAATGCAGATATGGACATACGATGGAAGACGGGCTGTGACAAGCTGAATATCCATAACATTGCACTGTTGGATGATCGTGGAGACGGGAAGAAACTGTGACCAACGTTTGACCAACAAAGCCAAAAATCCCCCATCGAGTGGGAATGACCCTGTGTAGCTGTGTGGTTCTCTAAATAGTTAGTAAAGCACCGTATTTTACGAATTACTCCGCAATATACGGTGCTTTTTGTTATTGTTTTGCGGAAACTAATCTTCGTCATTTTGAATTTGACCAACAGTTCCCCGCTTGGTTTTTGTATATACTTGCAAGGATTTGTTTTAAAAGAAAACTACTTTATCCTTTTGAAATTTCCATCTGAGAGTTTATGGATAAATAATCCGCTGCGGAGCTTTGGCTCAAACCAGGTAGACTTGGGAGGCATAATC
>JAZNDD010000006.1:0-2375 GCA_045587865.1 Faecousia sp. | reverse complement strand
GTTCCTCACCACTGTATGCCCTATCGATATATTCGCTGTGTGCGGCTCTTAGTACAAGCTTTACCGATTCTTCAAAACGGCTTTGCGTATCGGATGCGCCGTCAAAAACAGGAATGGCCCACAGGGAATACTCCTGAATCATAACGCTTGCGGTTTGATATAACTGCCGATAGTTTTCTTTTTGAACCAATTCCGGTTCTGTCAGCAACCGGTCAAAAGCGGCATCTGTCACAGGAAGGTAACCTGCTTCCGTTACAAAGCGCAGGTTGTTGTTCTGCTCGGTCAACCATTTCGCAAAGACTGCAGCCGCATAATTTTTTCTCTCATCGCTGCTTTTGATAGCAAAGAGTCCGCCGCCACGATGGACAGCATTTGCAGCATCTTCCGAAAACAAAGGGTACGGCATGGAGATGATTTCAACGGTCTGGGTAGTATTGTCCGGGTAGATGACTTGATCCGGCTGGTACAGGATATCTGCCGTGGAACCGATATTGGAGATAATTTCAACTGTTTTCCATCGGGTAGCAGCATAACCGTCATCCAAGCAGATGCCTCCATAAATGGCTGTCCGTGCTAATAGTTTCCAAACAGTCTCAAAAGCCGGATCATCCAGCTGCAGTTTACCATCACGGATAAATTCCCCGCCATAGGCTTTTGTTCCAAGCAAAGCATAATGATAAAAGTCGTTAAGCTGAACAAAATGTTTGCCGCCGGACCAGTCGAAATAGATGTTTGCCGCATCAAATAGTCCCTCGTAACTTTGAAGCTGATCCATAGAAACACCTGTCTGTGCGCTGAAATCCGCAAACAGAGTTTTGTTCAGATAAAGAGCTTCTGTGGACTTGGCAATGGGCAGCATTAACAGCTGGGAATCAAAATATCCCTCCTCCAGAAATTCCTGTTTAAAAGCAGACAGTTCCTGTTCGGAGAAATACTGATCCCAGGCAAGCAACCGGTCCGTTCCTACGATTTGAGCAACCCTGGGATACGCAGTAAACAGATCCGGCAGTTCTTCGGCACCCGGTTCTCCGTTGACGGAGGCGGCTAAAGCCTTATCGATTGCCGATGAGCTGGTAACGGATACAACATTCACAGTAATGCCGTTTTCCTTACCCACAGTATTATTAAATTCATCGATGGCAGTGTTGAACGGCGATTTCGTCTGGCTCCCGTACACATGCCATATCGTCAGCGTAACCGGATTTTCCGAAGACGGTCTATCCGTCGGGGCACAGCCGGTTAGCTGTGACAGCACACAAATTGCTGCCAATAGAAATGCAAAGAATCTTCTTATCATAAAAAGCCCTCCGAGTATCCTACCCAAATTCCCACCCTTTTAAAGAAATAAACGATATCCCTACCCGATTTACATCGTTCGGGTGGGGCGTAATCTGGGGAAGTCCTTATAATGTAAAGTGCAAGGTTTGAAGAAGGGTATAGAGCCTGCCCTGGAATTGTGGGGTACCCCATGATACCGCAAGTGTCATGTGCTGTGTCAACGCGCCAACGAACACACAGCCCACCCCATACTTAATCATTTTACCATACCGCAGAAGAACAGTCAAGAAAGCTGCTGCGGCAAGATAGCGGCAGTTCCAACTGGTGATGGAATCGCTGCTCTGTTAGTTTTCAATAAGGAGGTATTCATGTGTCTATTTTCGACCGCTTAAAAAAGGTAACATCCGGCGCTCCGACAGAAGCCGCTGCCGCAGTACAAAAGAAGACTTTCACATTTCCCACTTTGCCTGAAAGTCTTGAAGAAATGCAGGCACTTCCGGAGGCAGCGCTGGAAGACCCATTTCAGACCGCTGCACTTACGGTATGCGCACTGTGCGCTTATGCCGCTGACAAATGTATCGGAACAAAAATGTTGAATTGGCTTCGCGGCCCCCGGCCCCTCAGTCCGCATGACCTCTCATTTTTGAATGACCGTTTTCGGGAAGGGCACTATGTTCCGTTCTCCTATTTTTCCGGAGCTACTCCCGAAAATGACTATACACCCAAACCGCCGTTCACTTTGACCTTTGAAGAAGGTCTCTATGCCGATATGAATCCGGGTTATAAGAAACTGCGCATTCGCAGCGGCGGTGCTGACAGTCCGCGGGAAATCGTTCTGCGGCAAACCGCAGGTCAAAAATGGTACCTATGGGATCAGTTTTTGATGGTGGGCATCCGTCAGGCTAAGTCAGAAAATCCCTGGGCATAAGTTTATAAATAACCGAAAGGAGTTTTCATTATGGGACTTATTAAAGCAGGTATTGGCGCATTAGGCGGTGTGCTGGCAGACCAGTGGAAGGAATTCTTCTACTGCGAGGCGCTGGATATGGACACCCTAGTGGTCAAGGGTCAGAAGCGTGTGTCCGGTCGTAGCTCCA
>JAZNDD010000005.1:0-5032 GCA_045587865.1 Faecousia sp. | reverse complement strand
GGTGCCCAGTGCGCACACTGGGCGGAGGGGTTGTCCTATCTTAAGAAGTACACTCCCCCAGTCACCTGCGGTGACAGCCCCCTCAGGGAGGGGGCCAAGGTATTGTGCGTTTCAGGAACCTGTTCGTCAAACAGAAATTTGTTGTTTTGGTAAGAATGTATGCTCTGAATAATTTTTCAGGTTTCCTTACAACCCCTTTGTTATTTTGCAATTTCATCAATGAGCGAAAGTTCATCGGAAGTAAAGTGGGTATTTTCTGTGGCACGGATGTTATCTAAAATCTGCTCCGGGCGGGAAGCACCCACCAGAACACTTGTAACAATACCGTCCCGCAAAATCCAGGCCAGAGCCATTTGTGCCAGGGTCTGCCCCCGTTGCAATGCCAGATCATTCAGTTTCCTGATTTGTTCCAGTCGGGCTGGGGTCAGGGCCTCTTCTTTTAAGAAACGGGTGTCGGTGCGGATGCGGCTGTCAGCAGGGATGCCCTGTAAATAGCGGCTGGTGAGCATACCTTGCGCAAGCGGGGAGAAGGCAATGATGCCCTTTTGCAGATGGGCGGCGGTTTGTTTCAATCCGTTGCGCTCAATGGTGCGGTCAAAAATAGAATAGCGGTTCTGGTTGATGACAAAGGGCACATTCTCTTTTTCCAGAATGGCGGTGGCTTTTTGAAGTGTAGGACCGTCGTAATTGGAAAGACCCACATACAGTGCTTTTCCGGACTGTACAGCAGTAGCCAGCGCTCCCATTGTTTCTTCCAAAGGGGTGTTGGGATCCATTCGGTGATGGTAGAAAATATCCACATAGGGAAGCCCCAGTCGTTTCAGGCTTTGATCCAGACTGGCAAGCAGATATTTTCGGCTGCCCCAATCCCCGTAAGGACCGGGCCACATTAAGTAACCGGCTTTGGTGGAGACGATCAATTCATCCCGATAGGCAGCCAGATCTTCCTTCAGAATTTTGCCAAAGTTACATTCTGCAGCACCTTCCGGAGGACCGTAGTTATTGGCAAGGTCAAAGTGGGTAATGCCATTGTCAAATGCGGCAAAGCACATTTTTCGCATAGTTTCGTAATGGCCGGTTGTGCCGAAATTGTGCCACAGACCGAGAGAAACCGCAGGCAATTTCAAACCGCTGTTTCCCAGGCGGTTATAAGGAATTTTCTCATAGCGATCAAAAGATGCTTGATACATAGATATGCCCCCTTTTTCTCATTGTATCATAAATCGCGGAATTTTTATATAGGTTTCTGTATAAAATAATAGAAATATGCATTTTTTGAAGAAAGAATATTATCTACTTTTTCCTGTTGCACATTTATTTTGGCTTGTTATAATAGAATGGGGTAAGTTGGAGAAGATACTATCCATCCGATTTTTCGGGTTTATTACATAGATTGATGATAAAAAATAGGGAAACAATGAGAAGAAGAAAGGAGAAATAAATGACATTTTTTGATTACTTTTTGCAAATTATTCAGTTGCTTGGCGGCTTAGCGCTGTTCTTGTTCGGTATGGATGTTATGGGCAAGTCCCTGGAACGGCAGGCCGGCGGTAAACTGCAGACTGTTCTGGCAAAAATGAGTTCTAATGTGTTTAAGGGCTTTTTGCTGGGTATGGGCGTTACGGCTGTGATCCAGTCCTCCTCTGCAACAACGGTTATGGTGGTGGGTTTTGTTAACTCCGGTATTATGACCCTGAAGCAGGCAGTGGGCGTGATTATGGGTTCGAACATCGGTACAACGATCACCGCCTGGATATTGTCTTTGGCAGGTCTGGAAGGTGACAGTGTCATTACGCAGATCTTTAAGCCCACCACTTTGGCACCGATGGTGGGCGTGATCGGCATTGCCCTGTTTATGTTCGGCAATGAAAAGCGCAAGGGCTTTGGCACGATTTTACTGGGTTTCCTGGCGCTGATGACCGGTATGGATATTATGGGAGACAGTATGGAGTTCCTGGAAAACGAGCCATGGTTCGGCAATTTGATGATCTCCTTCAGCAACCCGGTGCTTGGCATAATTTTTGGCGCTTTGCTGACGGCAGTGCTCCAGTCTTCCTCTGCATCCATCGGTATTTTGCAGGGCTTGTGCGGCACAGGTGCAGTTACCTACGGTTCTGCAATTCCCATTATTCTGGGTCAGAATATCGGCACTTGTGTAACGGCACTTTTGGGCTCTGCAGGTGCAACCCGGAATGCCCGCCGTACTGCACTGGTTCACTTGCTGTTTAATATTGTGGGCGTGCTGATCTTTGTGATTCTGTTCTATGGTCTGGGTCTGTTTATAGACTGGGGCTTCCTCGGTCAGCCGGCAGCACCCTGGGATATTGCCGTGATCCACACCGGATTTAACCTGGCAGCAACGGCTATTTTGATGCCGATGAACAATCTGCTGGTGAAACTGGCTTACCTGTTTATTCCCAAACAGGGTGTGGTTCAGAAAACAGAACTGCTGGACGAGCGTTTGCTGGCTACCCCTGCGGTTGCGGTTCAGCGGGCACAGCAGATCGCTGCCCAGATGGCAGCCAAGTCTCAGCAGGCAATGGAACTGGCAATCGGTTTGACCCACCAGTACAGCGAGTCGCTTTTGCAGCAAGTGAAAGATCTGGAAAACGAAACGGACCATTACGAAGATGCTCTGGGAACGTATCTTGTAAAACTGACCGGTATGCGTCTGTCTGAAAAGGATGGAAGAACCCTCAATACCCTGCTTTATACCATCTCGGACTTTGAACGGATCGCAGATCACGCAACCACCATTGCCAAGTCCGGCAAGGAAATGCACGAAAAGGGAATTACTTTCTCCACCCAGGCACAGCAGGAATTGGAAGTTCTGGAAAAGGCAGTAATGGATATTATTCGCCATACCGTTTCTGCCTTCTCCCACAATGAACTGAGCAAAGCCGCTACGGTGGAAGCCCAGGAGCAAGTTGTGGATGTGCTGGTCAAGGAAGTAAAATCCCGTCACGTTCGCCGTCTGCGGGATGGCTTGTGCAGTGTGGAATACGGCTTTGTTCTGGAAGATCTGCTGACTTCCTACGAGCGTACTTCGGACCACTGCTCCAATGTGGCAATTGAAATGCTGCAGGTTGCTGAGGGTAAACTGGAAGCCCACGAATACCTCAACGCTCTGAAAAACGGCGAACTTCAGGAAAGTGCACAGTTTGCTGAGCAGTTTGACTCTTATAAAAATCGCTATTCCTTCCCGGAAGAAAAATAAAACACAGGAGGTGTCTCAAGCGAGACACCTCTATATTTTTCGGCAAATTTCTGTTTATCGAACAGATTCGTAGGGGACGCCGCCCTCGGCGTCCCATCTGTATTTTTGGGGTATCGAACCCCAAAAATACAGAAATATTGGCAAACTGCAGAAAATCCGCCCATCGAGGTCGGATTTTCTGATGGGACGCCGAGGGCGGCGTCCCCTACGAATTAACCGATAAACAGAAATTTGACAAAAACAGGAGGTGGCGCAAGCCACCTCCTTTGTAATGTTAATATTCACCCTGCCAGCGGGGACTGGTGGTCTCCACTGCCTTGCCGGCGGCTAAAGATGCGGGGACATCCAGAATTCTTTGGTTTTTGCTGCCCCGGAAGGACAGCTCCAGAGAGCGCTCCTTTAGCAGGAACGGACCGTCGATGAGAATATCGATGGTTGCCAGTAATTCCTGCTGGGCTTTTGAGCCCTTTATTAGCTGCTCAAAGGTGTAGCCGGAGTAGGATGCCACCTCGTAGCCCTTTTCCTTCAGAAGCTTTGCCAGCTTACAGAAGCCTTCTGCCTGGGCAAAGGGCTCACCGCCGGAGAAGGTCACACCCCGGCAGAGGGGATTTTCCTCCACGATCTGCAAAAGCCGTTCTTCTGCCATTTGTGTGCCTGTGCCAAATTCCCAGGTCTCCGGGTTATGGCAGCCCTGGCAGTGATGGGGACAGCCCTGACTGAAGATAGTGGTGCGGATGCCAGGGCCATCCACGATGCTGTCGCTTACAATGCCAGATAGATCAAGCATTCTTGCTCATAGAGTGCTTTACGCGGTCCCGCTCCTCGGCGCGCTTTGCATCGTTCCACTTGTCCATAGTGCCTACCAGGTAACCGGTGATCCGGCGAATGCGCTCGAAGCCAACGCCCTGGCCCATCTTTTCGCTATTGGATTTAATTGTCATAATCATTTCCTCCTTGTGTTCAAAAATTCTTACTCGATACCCTGGAATGCGGGCATCTGGGGATATTTTCTTCTCAGTTCTTCTACGCGTTCAGGATCAATTTCCTCACCTTCGTGACGGCCGCAACGGGGACATACATCACCGATGATGCCCACATAGCCGCAGACCGGGTCACGGTCAACCGGGTGGTTGATAGAGCCGTAGCCAATGCCGCAGTCGTGCATACAACGAACAACGGCCTCAAAGGCTTCCACATTGTGTGCAGTGTCGCCGTCCAGTTCCACATAACTGATGTGACCTGCATTACACAGAGCGTGGTAGGGGGCTTCCAGACGGATCTTGTCGTATACGGAGATATCGTACCAGACGGGGATGTGGAAGGAGTTGGTGTAGTACTCCCGGTCGGTAACGCCGGGGATGGTGCCGTAGCGCTTCTTGTCCATACGGATGAAGCGACCGGACAGGCCTTCTGCAGGTGTACCCAGCAGGGAGAAGTTCATCTTCAGCTCCTGAGACTTATTATCGCAGAACTTGCGCATAAAGCCCAGGATCTCCAGACCCTTTTCCTGGATCTCCTCGGCACAGCCGTGATGCTTGCCGTAGAGGGAGGTGAGGGTTTCTGCCAGGCCGATAAAGCCAATGGACAATGTGCCGTGCTTGAGCACTTCGCGCAGATCGTCGTTGTTGCCCAGTTTTTCGGAGTCCAGCCATACGCCCTGACCCATCAGGAAGGGATAGTTGTAAATATGCTTGCTTGCCTGAATTTCAAAACGGTCCAGAAGTTGCTGTGCAACCAGTTCCAGCATAGCCTCCAACTTTTCGTAGAACACCTTTTCGTCGCCCTTTGCTTCAATGGCAATTCTGGGCAGGTTGA
>JAZNDD010000004.1:0-2004 GCA_045587865.1 Faecousia sp. | reverse complement strand
AAACGCAAGGGTGAAAGTGAATAAAAAGCGAGCGTGTTCCTTTGAACACGCTCGCTTTTATTTTCCGGTTAGGGTGCGCAGAATGGAAAGCAGCTTGCTGGAGGTGTGCTGAGAATGGGTAGAATTCATAATGGAAACGGTTCGCCGCAGGAGGGTGTTCCATTCGCTTGCAGTCATCGGATTGGGGTTGACTGCAGTCAAATAGGGGCTTTCCGGCAGGCGCACTTTGCCAAACCGACGGGCAAAGGTTTCATCTGCACCCAGCGCCAGCGCATAGGGAGCAAGGGCGTGGAAATAATCCGGATCTTTTTCCCGGATTCGGGAAAGTTCCGTTTTGTCGACCCGGCGTAAGTACCGCCGCAGACCCAGAATTTGCTGACAGACTTGCCGACCTTCTTCTGTGCGCCGTCCCCCGAAGGTAGCCATCATTCCAAATAAGAACTGACAGAAACAGACCAGCAAAGCCAGACCGAATTTTCCCGCAATACTGCCAAATAAGATCCAGCCGGCACAGCAAACAAGGGCTGTCCACAAAGGTTTCTTATCCGGTCCGTACAGACACCGGGCCCAGGAAAGGATCCGCCAGGCGGCATATCCGCCGGCGGCGGCAAACACAATGGCAAAGAACCATTGCAGCGCCGCACCGGAAGCAAGACCGATGCCCACATTCACGCCCCCAAACAGACCCATCCCCGCGGCCAATATCCGAAAAAGCAGGGGGTTACCGGAACGGGGACGGAAATAGGGGGCAACAGGCGGATGCATTTTCTCCACCCGCACACAAAGTTCGCCATAAGTATTTCCGGAGGCGTTTACAGTGTTCCGCTTGCCAAACAGGAGGTTGAAACAACGGCGCTCAAAGTCACTGCGCTCGTTGCCCATATCCATACGCTTGTGGAGGGTCACCCGGTCATTCCGGTCCAGCCGGATCAGAACATAGCCCAGTTGCGCCCAGGAAAGGATCATTAAAGTAAGATCCGCACCGCTGTGGGTCAGGACAGAGCCGATTTGACCGGCAGTCAAACCCTCAGTGGGGGTAGGACAGTGGATACGGCGGTAAGGGGCACAGCGCAGGAAGATCAGCCAGTACAACACTGCAAGTCCGGCACATACGCCCATAATCATATTCATTACCTGCAGATCCGGAAGAATCACTCTTGTCTGGGGGAACATTGTTTCCGAAACGATCAGGGTCATAACCAGGGTTTCGTGATCTTTGAGTTCCTTTTGGGCAGTGCCGGAAACCGTTGCGCCGGAAATGGTGCAGACCAGGTCTTTTTCAATATCTGCCTGATGATAGCCGCTGGAGAACGCGGGCTTTGCATCCACTTCTCCGGGCAATGTTACGGAAAATTCCAAAGACTCCACCGGATAGGCAAAACCGGACAGCAGAGGCAGTTGCAATTGCAACTGTTCCGTTTCTGTAGTGGAGATCACATTGCTCAGGCTGTAACTGATGGTAAAGGTCATATCGCCCACCAGATTGCCCAGTGCATCTGTCAGATCGATCAGCCGGGAGCCGTTTTTTGCCTGGGTGCGTACCCGGTGACCGTTTAAGGTAATGCTGTTTGCATCGCCGGGGACAGGGAATGTCAGATCAGAGACTACCTGATCCAAATGGATTTTTACGGTCATATTCACCTGACAGGATCCGTCCGGGGTCACCGTTGCATAAGTGCCGACAGATGGGGCGGAAGCGGCCCGAACTCCGATGGCTGTGGCAAAAATCAAAATAAAAAGCAGAAAGAAAGCCAAAATTCGACGCATAATACCGCCCTCCCTTCGACAAAATTTGCAAGTATTTCTTAACCGGTATATTTTATCATAACCCCAGTGTAAAAGCAAGGCACTGAGAAAGACAATTTTCTGTTTATCGGGCAGTTGGTTAGACGCACAGACTATCAAAAACCGTGTCATTGCGAGGAGCGAAGCGACGTGGCAATCTCAAAAACCAGCCTTGTACCAGGAGATTGCCACACCAGTGTGCGCACTGGTTCGCAATGA
>JAZNDD010000003.1:0-34187 GCA_045587865.1 Faecousia sp. | reverse complement strand
TCACAGAACGACATGGCTACGATCCGACTTGACGCCCCCCTCGGCGTCCCATCAGGAAATCCGTCCTCGATGGGCGGATTTCCTGCAACTTGCCAATATTTCTGTATTTTTGGGGCATCGAACCCCAAAAATACAGATGGGGCGCCGAGGGCGGCGTCCCCTACGAACAAACTGTCAAACAGAAATTTGCCAGCAAAAGGACGCGCTGCAAAATGCAGCCCTTCCATAACGATTATGCTTCCAGCGCTTTTGTAAACGCCGCTTTATCCTCCGCCCGATAGAAGGCAGAGCCGGCAACCAGCACATCTGCGCCGTTTTCCTTACAGATGGGAGCCGTGTTCACATCCACGCCGCCGTCCACCTCCAGGTGGCAGGCAGGATTTTTCTCGTCTAACATCTGACGGATCTTCGCCAGTTTCGGCATCATATCTGTCATAAAACTCTGACCGCCAAAGCCCGGCTCAACGGTCATCACAAGGATCATATCCACCTTGTCTATGTAGGGCGCAAGTGCCTCTGCAGGAGTCTTGGGCTTGACAACGATGCCCGGCTTGACCCCGAAGGAACGGATCTTCTCCAGTGCCGCCAGGTTGTTTTCTTCGGTGTCTGCTTCCAAATGGATGGTCAAATAGTCTGCACCGGCTTTGCAGAAATTCTCAATGTAGCGAATGGGCCTGTCGATCATCAGGTGTACATCCAGCACTGCTGTGGACACCCGGCGGATCGCCTTGACCATATCCGGACCAAAGGACATATTGGGTACAAACATACCATCCATAATATCCAGATGCAGCCACTTTGCGCCGGCTGCCTCAGTCATCTTCATATCCCGCTCCATATTTGCAAAATCCGCAGACAATACGGAAGGTGCTAAAATTGCCATAATCATATCCTCCTTAGTTGTTTTCCAATAAATCTGCCAATGTAATGCCTTCAAAAAAGCTGTCGATCATCCGGTCCAGTTTCTCCCACATTGGCTTTGTCTGACAGCAGGTGCTCCGGGAGCAGGCAGACGGACCCTGTGTGGTACAGGACACCGCCGCCAATGAGCCTTCCGTCAACTTCAGAATGCTGCCAACCGTATATTCCTCCGGCTTCCGGTTTAAGCGGTAGCCGCCACCCTTGCCGTGGACCGCGTCCACAAAGCCGGCTTTGCTCAGGGTGGTCATAATAGACTCCAGATACTTCTGGCTGATATTTTCCGCTTCTGCGATCTCCTTCAGGGGTACATAGTTTTCTGCCCCCAGCAGCGCAAAGCGCACCATCACCCGCAGGGCATAGCGCCCTTTTGTCGATACGATCATAGCTTACTCGTGGCAGTGAGCACAATTCTCACAGTCCGGGAACAGCGTCTTGTCATAGGCGATGCCATTTTTGTCGTAGTAATCCTTCAGGGCGGACTTGATCGCCTCCTCTGCCAGCACAGAGCAGTGGAGCTTGTGGGCAGGCAGACCGTCCAGTGCCTCTGCAACTGCCTGATTGGTAAGCTGCATTGCTTCGCTGATAGGTTTACCCTTGATCATTTCCGTAGCCATTGAAGAAGATGCAATGGCAGAGCCGCAGCCAAAGGTCTCGAATTTTACATCTGTGATCACATCGTTTTCGATCTTCAGATAGATCTTCATAATATCGCCGCATTTGGCGTTGCCAACGGTGCCTACACCGCTTGCGTCTTCGATCACACCCACATTTCTCGGGTGCATAAAGTGGTCCATCACAACTTCACTGTAAAGTGCCATAACAAAAGCCTCCAAAATTTATAGTATACTTACGAATTGACAATTGACAATGGACAATGGACAATTATTTTCTTGCGCTTTTGGTGATCGCAATCAATAATTTTTCCAATTCCGTGCAGTCAGAAATAATCGACTCGTATTCTTTCGTTTTCAGATACTGTGTTGCGTGAAGCAGGCGTATCCAATAGTTTGTTTCATAAGCTTCTTTCAATGCGATATTGACTTTGTTAATGAAATCAGCTTTGCTTTGCGCTTGTTGTGCTTCTGCAACATTTGCGCCGATACTGGTTCCGCTTCGCAGTAACTGTTTGCTTAAAACATATTCGCTCTGTTCGTCTCGCAAGAACCTACATAAGTTTACAATGCGTATTGCAAAGCCAAAGCTTTTCTCTTGAATAGCTTGTTTCATATTTGAAACTCCCGTTATTCATTGTCCATTGTCAATTGTCCATTGTCCATTACAGAATGTATTCTCTATCGCCGTTTTGCAGATCCCGCCACACCGGGGACATATTCCGCAAGGTCTGCACCACTTCCGGCACTGCCTTTAGAATATGCTCTATTTCTTCATCGGTGTTATAGTGGCTCAAAGACAGGCGCAGCGAACCGTGTGCCACATCGTGTACCCTTCCAATTGCCAGCAGCACGTGGCTGGGATCCAGAGAGCCGGAGGTGCAGGCAGAGCCGGAGGACGCGCTGATGCCCTTCATATCCAGAAGCAGCAGCAGTGCCTCGCCCTCAATGCCCTCAAAACAGAAACTAACATTGCCAGGCAAACGGTTCACCGGGTCGCCATTTAAGGCGCAATGGGGAATTTGGGAAAGACCCGCAATCAGTTTGTCCCGCATTGCGGTAACTTTTCGGTTGTTTTCTTCCAGGTTGGCGCAGGCATCCTCCAGCGCGGCAGCCATACCCACGATGGCAGGCAGGTTTTCCGTACCGGCACGCTTGCCCCGCTCTTGGGCGCCGCCCTCAATCACATTTACCAGCGGCAGACCCCTGCGGGCATACAAGGCACCTACGCCCTTCGGTCCGTGGAACTTGTGACCGGAAAGGCTGAGCATATCAATATTCTGCGCCTTCACATCAATGTGCAGATGGCCCGCTGCCTGTACCGCATCGGTGTGGAAAGGCACACCTGCAGCCTTGCAGACTGCGCCGATCTCGCTGATGGGCAAAATGGAACCGATCTCATTGTTGGCATACATACAGGTGACCAGGCAGGTATCCTCCCGGATCGCCTTTTCCACCTGTGCGGCAGTTATATTGTGACCTTCCTTTACATCCAGAAGGGTCACTTCAAAGCCTTCCTTTTCCAATTTATTCAAGGTGTGCAACACTGCGTGATGTTCAAATGCAGTGGAAATAATGTGCTTTTTGCCCTTGCGTGCGCCATAGTAGGCTGCCGACAGGATCGCCTGATTGTCTGCCTCGCTGCCGCCGGAGGTGAAAATGATCTCCCGGGGCTCACAGCCCAGGCACTTTGCCACCCGGGCGCGGGCATCCTCCAATACTTCCTTTGCTTCCTGTCCCACTGTGTGCAGGCTGGAAGGGTTGCCGTAAACCTTCTCGAAGCAGGGCATCATCGCAGAAAGTGCGTGTGCGCTGATTTTCGTGGTTGCGGCATTATCCGCATAAACTTGCATATATTTTTCCTCCATAGGGTATTACCTAGTAATTGTGTAGGTAATTTTACCACCATTTACCTACTTTGTCAATGGGCAAATACTTTTGATCAAATTTCTGTTTGTCGAACTGCTAACGCACACGCCAAGGCTTCTCCTTGAGGAGAAGCTGTCAGCGCAGCTGACTGATGAGGTGTAATTTCCTTTCGTTTCACCACCTCATCCGTCAAAAATCGGTTCCGAAGAGCCGATTTTTGCCACCTTCTCCTCCAGGAGAAGGCTTTGGGTTGTTCGTCAAATAGAAATTTGATGGTTCGGTAAAGGCGGGAGTAGAACCCCCGCCCTACGATGGATGTAATCGTTAAACAGAACCTTTCCTGTTTTGGGACATTTTTATTCATACTCAAACAGCAAATTAATATCCACATTTCCATCGATGCCGGGGACAGAGCCGGTGCAGGTATACTGCCACATATCCACCCGATAGGGATAATCCAGCATTTGACCGTACTGTGCCAGCCAGAACCGGTAATCAGTCAGTTCTCCCAGATACATATCCTTGTGGGACTGATCTTCGTTAAAATAGATCATTGCCTCGTAGCCAGCCGCCTCAATGGTGCGGCAAAAGGCCAATGTGCAATCCGTCAGGGTCCTGGCATCTAAGTTGGCAGTTCGGCTGTCTTCTCCGCCGTACTCCCAATCGTAAACAATGGGCATTGTAATATTCCAGGAACGGATCATTTCCAGTACAAATTCCGCTTCCTGAACCGCTTCCTCCGGCGTTACTGCCTGGGAGAAGAAGTAGCCTCCCACCTGCAAGCCTGCGGCGGTGGCGTTTTCATAATTGGACCGGGCCCGGGAGTCTTCTCCCAAACTTCCCTGCGTGGTTCCCCGATAGCCCAGGCGGATCATTGCAAATTCCATTCCCGCGTCTGCCACCTGTTCCCACTGGATATCTCCCTGCCAGAAGGAAACATCAATTCCCCGCCGGGCAGGCATATTCAGGCAGGTCAGGTAGTCCCCCTGGTATGCAAAGTTTTCCGGTCGCAAGGGATTTTCTGTGGGTATGACGGTAGTTGTCTGCACCGATGTCCCTGTTTCTTGCCGAATTCCATCGGTTTCCGGCTGGGTCTGGGCGGGTGTCTGTTCCCCGCCGCCCAAAGTCAGGCACAAAACCGGCACAGCCAAAAGACCTGCACAGATCAGACCGACCAGCAATCCCTTATGGGCATTTTTTGTTTGACTGCTCATAATTTGCTCCTTGGTTTTTTCCGCATTATATCATACCCATTCTCCCTTGCCAAGTAGGGAAATCCAGGTATTATTCTGCAAAAAAACGGATATGATGTATTAGAGCGTGTTGCAAAAATGCAACACGCTCAACTGTCTGCTGTTAACCTGCCAAAATCTCCGCCTTGATCACACCGGGTGTCTGCCGCAGTATCCGCAGCAATTCTTCCAGTTGCACAGTCAGTTCCATCGTTTCTGCAGAAATGGTGACCACCGCACAGCCGTTGGTGGGAACAATGGAATTGATGGTAATAATATTGGCGTGGGTCTGGGCAAACTGCTCCAATACTCTTGACAGCAGGCCCTGCTCATCGTGCAGAAGTAATTGGAATGTGATGATCCGTCCGGTCATCATATTCTGGAAGGGAATTACCGCATCCCGGTATTTATAAAACGCACTGCGGCTGATATCTGTCATACGGGTCGCTTCATTGACGGTAGAAGCCTGACCGGTACTCATCAGGCGCTTTGCCTCAGCCACTTTCAGAAAGACCTCCGGAAGCGCAGATGCTTCCACAATATAATATTTCGGTTCCTTAGCCATGGTCTGCCTCCTGTTTTATGTGCCATTTGCACGATTTTTCGGCTAGATCTTAGTTTATTATATCACATTTTTCAAAAAATGCAAGTAGTTTATCCATCCTGTGTAAACGAAAGGAGAACGAATGTCCACATCCCCTGTACGCAAAGTTTTGACGGCTTCTGCCGCCTTTTTTGCGTGTTTTTTGATTATTCGTTATCTGGGTCCGGTGCTGATGCCCTTTTTGCTGGGCACACTGATCGCCTTCGGTGCAGAACCGGCAGTGGGTCTTTGCGTGCGGAAACTGAAATTGCCCCGCCCCATTTCCTCTGGTTTGGGCGTATCGGTCACTCTGGTTTTACTGTTTGTCACATTGTGGCTGATAGGCGCGCTGGCAGTAAAGGAAATGGGGCAGATCGCCGGTGCGATCCCCAACGTACAGCAGACGGTCCAGCAGGGACTAAACTTGCTGCAAAACTGGCTGATCACCATTGCAGACCGGGCACCGGACGGGCTTGGCACGCTGCTGCGGCAACTGGTTTTGGAGCTGTTTGGCAGCAGCAGTGCCTTTTTGTCCCGGCTGATCGGCCTTCTGCCCGGTATATTTGGCAATGTGCTGGGCTGGATCCCCAAAGGCGCCCTCAGCCTTGTCACCGGCATTCTGGCAGGATTTATGATCTCCGCCCGACTGCCCCAGCTGCGGGAACTTTTTTCCAATAAGATTCCTGAAAAATGGAAAGACCGTTATCAGCCCGCCCTTTTGAAACTTCGCAAAACGATGGGTGCGTGGCTGCGGGCGCAACTGAAAATGATGGGCATTACCTATGTAATTGTGGCAGTGGGACTTTTCCTGTCCGGGGTTTCCTACGGACCGGTGTGGGCGATCGCTGTGGCGATCGTGGATGCAGTACCTGTGCTGGGCACCGGCATTGTGCTGATCCCCTGGGGCGTGATTGCCATTTTACAGGGAAACACCTTTCAGGCCATCGGTCTGTTTGTCACCTACGCAGCGGCGCTTCTTGCCCGCACCACACTGGAGCCCCGGCTGGTGGGAAAACAACTGGGTCTTGATCCGCTGGTGACTTTGATCTTTTTCTATGCAGGCTATCGGTTTTTTGGGGTTCTGGGGATGCTTTTTGCTCCGGTACTTGCCGCCGCCGCAAAAAGCCTGACAAGCAATTGACAATGGACATTTGACAATTAGGCCACAAGTACGGTGGTTATGCGCAATCTTCGTACCTTCGCAATCCGTTTTCCTTTACTACGTGGGATAGCACAGGTTTTCGGGGGATGCGGTTTGCCACGGGCATAAATGCCCTCGCAAAGACGTGGGCTTCGTTCCTTGCGAATATCCATCAAACCTGGAAAATAATTGTCCATTATCCATTGTCAATTGTCCATTAAAATAAGGTATTGTGCATTTCCTCCATTTTTGATATAATAGGCGCAAATGATAAAATTGGATGTGTTATGCTTTGAAGTACGGAATTTGGAATTGCGGTGAGCCGAAGATGGAAGCGGTCAATGCCCTGGTGGGAGGTGGCTATGCGCCCCTTTCTGCTATGGTGCTGGCTGCCCGGGGGATCGATACCCCCCAGCAGGCAAATAAATACTTAGACTGCAATGCCCCCTTGCTGGATCCCTTTCTGTTGACGGATATGGATCTGGCTGCCGGACGAATTGCTCTGGCGTTGGAAAAGGGGGAAAAGATCGCTGTTTTCGGCGACTACGATGTGGACGGCATCACCGCCACCTGTTTGCTGACAGACTATTTGCGCCGCCTGGGTGCTGACTGCACCCCCTATATCCCCGGCCGGCTGGAAGAAGGCTACGGTCTAAATCCCATTGCCATCGACCACCTGCATCAGCAGAACATTTCTCTGATCGTTACTGTAGACTGCGGCATCACCGCCATTGAGGAAGCCAGGCTTTGTAAGGAACTGGGCATTGATCTGGTGATCACCGATCACCACGAATGTAAAGATATTCTCCCGGATGCAGTGGCTGTGGTAGACCCCCACCGCAAAGATGGCGGCTACCCCCATAAAACCCTCTCCGGTGTAGGCGTTGCTTTCAAATTGGCAAGCGCCCTCAGCGGCGATCAGGCGCAAATCCTTCAGGATTACGGGGATATGGTCTGCCTGGGTACCGTTGCGGATGTGATGCCACTGCAAGGGGAAAACCGGGTATTTGTACATCACGGCCTTCAGGCTCTGCGGCAGAAGCCCCGCCTGGGTGTTGCTGCCCTGATGGCACAAAGCAGTTGCGATCCTGCCAACGTTTGCGCCTCCTCTGTGGGCTATATTTTAGCCCCCCGGATCAATGCCGCCGGCCGTATGGGGCAGATCGATCTGGCAGTGGACCTGTTCCTGACCCAGGATCCCCAACAGGCAGAAGACCTGGCAAAAGCCCTTTGCGACTTAAACCGCAAGCGGCAGGCAGTGGAATCGGATATTTACCAGCAGGCAGTATCCATGCTGCCGGAGGGTCAGACCCCAGAAGCCATTGTTCTGGCAGAGGAAACCTGGCATCAGGGAGTGGTGGGTATTGTTTCCAGCCGTATCGCTGAAGAATACTGCTGTCCCACATTCCTGATCTGTCTGGACGGAGATCACGGAAAAGCCAGTTCCCGTAGTTACGGCGGCTTTAATCTGTTTTCTGCCCTGACCTCCCTTTCCCATCTTCTGGAAAGTTACGGCGGTCACGAACTTGCCGCCGGTTTTACCATTCACCGTTCTCAGATCCCTGCCTTCCGGCAGCAGATCTGCGCCCTTGCCAGAGACTATTACACCGACGGCAGTCCCCGGACGGTTCTGGAAGCAGACTGCGTCGTTCCCCCGGAACTGCTGACTTTAGGGAATGTGGACTCCCTCAATGCCCTGGAGCCTTGCGGCAACAGTTGCCCCAAGCCGGTACTGGTTATGAAAAACCTGCTGGTGGAAAAGATTATGCAGGTAGGCAACGGTCGGCATATGCGCCTGCGTTTGCGCAGCGGACGGTATGGCTTTAACGCCATCTATTTCTCTGCCAACGCCCAAAGTGCATCCATTGCACAGGGGGAAACGGTAGATATAGCCTTTACGCCCCAGATCAATGACTTCCGGGGCGACCGGTCTGTGCAGATGAACATCACAGACATCCGCCCTTCCTGCAATGCGGAATGTTCTGCCAAATGTGACAGTTATCGCGCCCTGAAAACCGGCACGCTCAGCCCCCTGCAGGCAGAAGACCTCCTTCCGGACCGTTCCACTTTAGGTATGGTCTGGCGGTATCTTTCTGTATTTTGTACCGACACCCTGCAGGACACTCCCATTTGCCTGTGCCGAAAAATCGTTCGCTGGTCCGGCATCCCTCTGAGTTTGGAAAAATTACTGACCTGTCTGGATATTTTCTGTGATGTGGGTCTTTTGCAGACCCACCATCATCACAAGCATATTTCCATCTGTCTGGTTCCCCGTCAGGACAAAGCGGACCTGAACCAAAGCCAGACAATGCGGCAACTGCAAAACGCGAAAGAGAGTTGATTCCTTTGGAAAGTTACGAACAGCATTATGATTCGATGCGCCGAGCCTTAAGCAAGCATTTGCCCGGCGTGGATATGCAGCGCATCGATAAGGCGGTTGCCTATGCCTCGGAAAAACATAAGGACCAAAAGCGCAAAGACGGTTCTCCTTACATCATTCACCCCCTGGCAGTTGCAGAAGTGGTGGTGGAAATGGGCCTGGATCTGGAAGCCGTGTTGGCAGCCCTGCTCCACGACTGTATTGAAGATACGGACGCTTCCTTTGACGAAATTGCCCTCCTGTTCGGCCACACCACTGCCGAAATGGTGGAAGGCGTTACCAAACTGACCCGTGCCAACTTCGACAGCACAGAACAGGCGCAGATGGAAAACCTGCGCAAAATGTTTATGGCAATGTCAAAGGACATTCGGGTGGTGCTCATTAAGATCGCGGACCGCCTGCATAATATGCGTACAATGCAATATCAAACCCCTGCAAAACAGATCAAAAAGTGCCGGGAAACAATGGACGTTTATGCGCCCCTTGCCCACCGTCTGGGTATGCAGAAGATCAAGTGGGAACTGGAGGATATCGCCCTGCGGTATTTGGATCCGGCAGACTATCAGGACATTATGTCCCACCTGACTGCCCGGAAAGAACACGATGAAGCCTTTATGCGGAGCATTCAGGAACGGATCACCCAGCGGCTCACCAGCGCTGGTATCCAAAGTACCACCTATGGCCGGATCAAGCACGTTTATTCTATCTATCGGAAAATGCAAATCCAGGGAAAGACCCTGGATGAACTGTACGACATTTACGCCTTCCGGGTGGTGGTGGACACCATTCCCGACTGCTACAATGTGCTCGGTCACATCCACGATCTGTTTAATCTGGTGCCCGGTCGTTTTAAGGACTATATCTCCACCCCCAAGCCCAATATGTACCAGAGTCTGCACACCACCGTTATCGGCAGGCAGGGCATCCCCTTTGAGGTGCAGATCCGCACCTGGGAGATGCACGAAACCGCAGAATACGGCATTGCCGCCCACTGGAAATACAAACAGGGCGGAGAAGGCAGCAATGAGAAGGACTTTGAGTGGGTGCGCCGGTTGCTGGAAAGCCAGCAGGATACCGATGCAGAAGATTATGTAAACTCCCTTAAGATCGATATGTTCGACGATGAGGTATTCGTGTTTACCCCCAAGGGAAAGATCGTCTCTCTGCCTGCCGGTTCTACCCCCATTGACTTTGCTTATGCCATCCACTCCGGCGTGGGTAACTCCCTGACCGGTGCGAAGGTCAATAACCGGATCTGCAACATCGACACCACATTAAGTAACGGCGATATTGTGGAGATCATCACCTCCAAGACCGCCAAAGGCCCCAGCCGTGACTGGCTGAATATTTGTAAATCCAACCAGGCCCGCACCAAGATCAAGCAGTGGTTCAAAAAGGAAAAGCGGGAAGAAAATATTGTCTACGGCCGGGCTTCCTTTGAAGCGGAAATGCGCCGGGCAGGTCTGCCCCTGAGCATTACCATCGATCCGGAGGTCAGTCCCCAACTGCTGAAAAAACTGTCCTTTGACAGTTGGGATAATATGTATGCGGCAATCGGCTACGGCGGTCTGACCGCAGTGAAGGCAGTCGGCCGTATCCGGGACGATATCAACCGGGCGGTCAAGGTGCAAAGCAACGAAAAATCCCAGCAGTTAAATCCTCTGCGTACCCACCCGGATTCCGAGGCGACCAAGCGCAACCGCCACGCAGTCAACGGCGTGATCGTGGAAGACATCGACTCTTGTATGATCAAGTTTGCCAAGTGCTGTGCCCCTGTCCCCGGCGATGCCATCACCGGCTTTATCACCAAGGGCTTCGGCGTCAGTGTCCACCGGGCAGACTGTCCCAACGCTGCCCATCGGAATGAGCCCATTCAGGCCTCCCGCTGGGTTCGTGTCCGCTGGGCCAATATGGACGATCAGCCCTTTGAAACCACTTTGGAACTGGACTGCATCACAAGAGACGGACTTCTTTTGGATGTGGCCACCGTTATGACCACCAACCGCATCCGGGTCAAGGAACTTAACGGCAAGGATCTGCCCGACGGACACAGTGTGTTTACCGTTCGTTTCGAAGTAAAAAATGTGGAGGAACTGGATTCTATCCGCAATAAACTCCTGAACATCCGGGATGTGGTAGGTTCCCGAAGAGGACAAAACTAAGAAATTGACAATTGACAATGGACAATTGTCAATTAAGGAGCGCAAATATGAGAGCAGTACTAACAAGAGTAAAATCTGCATCGGTTTCCATTGACGGAAAAACCGTTGGCTGTATTGGAAAAGGCTTTTTGATCCTGTTGGGGGTCGGCCCGGAGGATACCGAGGCACAGTGCCGGTATCTTGCAGAAAAAGCCCTGGGTCTGCGGGTTTTCGAGGACGAAAACGGAAAAATGAACTTAGGTCTTTCCGATGTGGGCGGTCAGGTACTGGTGGTAAGCCAGTTCACCCTCTACGGCAACTGCCGGAAAGGCCGCCGTCCCAGTTTTACCGATGCGGCAAACCCTCAGTTGGGCAACACAATGTATGAGCGTTTTTTGGAGATCTGCCAGCAATTGGGTTACCCGCCCCAGCACGGTCAGTTTGGCGCAGATATGCAGGTGGAGTCCGTTAACGACGGTCCGGTGACCCTGATTTTGGACACGGATCAATTGATGGACACACCCAGACGGTAACTTTCCAAATTGTAGGGCGGGGGCTTGCTCCCGCCCTACATGAAAGGAGAACAATTATGATCCACATAATAACCCTGCCCCTGGGGGCATATCAGACAAATTGCTATATTGTCAGCAAGGAGGACTCTGACCGCTGTATTGTGATCGATCCAGGCTATGAATCCGGGGAAATTCTCCGGCAGACACAGGGAAAAACCGTTGCCGCCATTTTGCTGACCCACGGACATTTTGACCACGTGGGTGGTGTGGGCTATCTGGCCGCCGAAACCGGCTGTCCGGTTTACATCTGCCCGGAGGACCTTTCGATGCCGCCCCAGATGACAAACGGACCTATTTTTTATACGAATACTTATAAAGAAGGAGATGTGCTGAATTTGGCAGACATTTCCCTGAAAATTCTCCATACTCCCGGTCATACCCCCGGCTGTGTCTGCATTTTGGCAGAGGATGCCCTGTTTTCTGGTGACACCCTGTTTCAGGGCTCCTGCGGCAGAACGGATCTGCCCGGCGGCGACTGGGCAACCATTCAGAAATCTCTGCATCGGCTGGCATCGCTGGCAAGGGATTATAAGGTTTATCCCGGTCACGGCCCGTCCACCACACTGCAGGACGAGAAAACATACAACCCCTATATGCAATGAGTAATTGACAATGGAAAATTGAAAATTATAGGCAAGGTACGATCGCTCAGGGGCGCTGCCGACCCTCCCTGTAGGGCGGGGGCTCGCTCCCGCCGTTAAAGTGCCCGGTTTTGGCGGCGGGACCAAGGCCCCGCCCTACGGATGCACCATCGCTAGATATTCGTAGGGGACGCCGCCCCCGGCGTCCCGCATCCCGGTTTTGCGCCTTCGGCGATGGGTCGTCGAGGGCGACGACCCCTACGCACATATCCTCATCCGGGTACATTCATTTTGCATTTATCAAGAGGATTTCTTATGAAACTAACACTTGTTGGTCATCAGGACCGATATGCGGTGGAACAATTGCAAATGGCGCTGTTTTCCACCCAGGAGCAGGGCGAGGCTGTTTCAGCGCTGCACCGGGGAAAAACCTGGCTGAGCGCTGTGAGCACCATCACAGTAAACGGAAAAACCACCCGGGCAGCCAAGCGGCTGAAAATTACGGAGGAAACGGTGCGTCTGCGCCGGCGGATCTTGCAGCAAAGTTATTATCTTGCCGCTACACCCCATCTTTCCCAGATCCCCGCCTGGGGTGCGCTGGCAGGCGTCCGTCCCACCAAAATTCCCACAAAAGAACTGCTGTCCGGAGGAAGCCTTTCCTCTGCGGACAAACTTTTGAAGGATGTTTATTTTGTCACTGCCCCCCGCCGTCAGTTGGCGCTGGATTGCTCCCAATCTACGGTACGGGCGGCGAGTCTTCTTTCCAAACCGGATATTTCCCTGTATGTGGGCATTCCTTTTTGCCCCACCCGCTGTGCCTACTGCAGTTTTGTAAGCCGCAGTGTGGGCAAGCGGACAGAACTGCTGACCCCCTATCTGGAGGCACTGGAAAAAGAATTGATCCTGACAGGAAAACTTTTGGAAAGTTCCGGCAAAACCCTTCGTACCATTTACATAGGCGGCGGCACGCCCACCACCTTGTCTGAGCCCCAAATGGCACATCTGCTTTCCTGCATCCGGGATCATTTTGACCTGAGCCGCTGTCTGGAATTTACAGTGGAAGGGGGTCGCCCGGACACCCTGACCAAAGAAAAATTGGAAAGCATCCGTCAAAACGGGGCAGACCGTATGAGTATCAACCCCCAAAGTATGGTAAACAGCGTCCTGCGTGCCAGCGGCAGACCCCACACAGCAGAAGATGTGCTGTGCCGGTATCAGGATGCCGTGGACGCAGGCTTTGCGGACATCAATATGGACCTGATCGCAGGCCTTCCCGGAGATGATCTTGCCGGATTCTGCCACTCCCTGGACACAGTGGCATCCTTGCGTCCTTCCAACATCACCGTTCACACCCTTGCCCTGAAAAAAGGGGCAGACCTGTTTGAAAACCGGGCAGGCCTTCCCTCCTGGGAAGAAGCCGCCCAAATGGTAGAATACGCCAATCAGACCCTCCGAGCTCTGGGCTATAAGCCCTACTACCTGTACCGGCAGAAATATATGTCCGGCAGCTTTGAAAATGTGGGCTGGAGCCGGGACGGGCGGGACTGCCTGTATAATATTTATATGATGGAAGAACTGCACACCATTTTGTCTCTGGGCGGCGGCGGTATGAACAAAGTCAATCTGCCGGACGGCTCTTTGCAGCGCTTTCACAACCCTAAATTCCCGGAACAGTATATTGAACAGCTGGACAGCGTCCTTCGACAGAAGGAAGAATTGTTCGCTTTGCTTTCGAATTAACAATGGACAATAGACAATGGACAATTATGGTATTTCCCTGACGGGAAATGCTTTACAAATTTGTCCGCTTTGCGGACACCTCTTAATTGTCAATTGTCAATTATCAATTGTCCATTAGATCCTTAGAAAGGATGTATATATGGATACCTTAATTTCCAATGTTACAATTGTGACAATGAATGAAAAAATGGAGGTGCTGTTCGGTGCATTTTTAGGCATCGAAGGGGGTAAGATCTCCTATATTGGCAAAACTGCCCCCCAGGAGCAGCCTGCAACCATTATTGACGGTACCGGTATGGTGGCAATGCCCGGTCTTGTGAACTGCCATACCCATCTGGCCACCACAGCCCTGCGTACCCTTTGGGACGACACCGGGCGTAAAGAGGCGCTGGAGCAACTGCTCCAGAAGGAAGCCAAAATGGATTCCCGCTGCGCCAAAGCCTCTGCCCTTTTGGGCATTGCGGAATGTTTGCGCTTTGGCATCACCTCCGTTTCTGACCTGTACTACTATCCGGAGGCAACCGCACAGGCAGTGGCCGATACGGGCATTAAGGCAAATATCGCATTGTCTTCCAATCGGTTTACCGATGAAAACGAGCCTTTCGATTTCCAGACCGACGAACAGTGCCGGGAACTTTGCCGCCTGACAGACAAGTGGAACGGCTACGACCACGGCCGTATCCGGATCGATGCGGGCATCCACGCAGAGTACACCAGCAATTACCCCTTGTGGGAAGGGCTTTCGGACTTCGCCGCAGAAAAAGGTCTGCAATTCCAATTGCATCTGTCCCAGACCCGGGAAGAAACCGACTCCTGCCTGGACCGGACAGGCCTGTCTCCTGCCCAACTGCTTAACTGCCATCGGGTGTTCCATGTGCCGGTGTTGGCTGCAGGCTGTGCCCAGTTGGAAGAAGAGGACCTTTCCCTTTTGGGCAAGAAAAAGGTATCCGTTGCTGCCACCCCCCTTGCCGATGCCAAAGCCGGTCTGCCCACTACCCCCATTGCCCAATGCGTCAAGGCGGGTATGAATGTTTCCTTAGGTACCGGCGGTGCAATGGACAGCGGCAATCTGGATCTGTTTGAAGTGATGCGTGCCGCCGCATGCGCTTCCCGTCTGGCAGGCGGGGATGCAGATGCAATGCCTGCGCAGGCTGTTTTGATGATGGCAACCGTCTGCGGTGCCAGAGCGCAAGGTCGCGCAGATAACACCGGTATGCTCAAAGAGGGTATGGATGCGGATGTGATTTTGGTGGACTTCTCCGCACCCCACCTGATTCCCTGCCACGATGTGTTCCGAAGCCTTGCTTTCTGTGCAAAGGGCGGGGATGTGGCGCTGACAATGGTGCGGGGCAAAATTCTGTACCAGAACGGACAGTTCCCCACCATAGATATGAAAGTTGTTATGGAAGATCTCACCGGTTATACCATCGACCGGCTGTTCCGGAAGGAGTAACTTATGTCTGAAACCTCCAAAAAGCAAACCTTCCTCCACGGCGCGGCACTGCTTGCCATTGCCACCGCTGTGGTAAAACTGATCGGCGCTTTGTATAAACTGCCCCTCAACGCGGTGATCGGTGCGGAAGGCTACGCCTATTTTACAACCGCTTACGATATTTATGCGGTGCTTTTGATGATCTCCACCGCCGGTCTGCCGGTGGCAATGAGCCGGATGATCAGTCAGGCAAGTTCTTTGGGCAATTATAATCAGGTTCGGCGGATCTACCAATCTGCCCGGGCACTGTTTCTTGGATTGGGCGTTGTCAGCACCCTGTTTATGCTGGTGGGTTGTCGCTGGCTTGCCAACACTCTCAATCAGCCCGATGCCTGGGCTGCCATCGCCAGCCTTGCCCCCTGTGCTCTACTGATGGGACTGATCTCCGCTTACCGTGGCTTCTTCCAGGGTCAGGGCAATATGCGCCCCACTTCCAATTCTCAGATGATGGAAGCCCTGTTTAAGTTGCTGGTAGGTCTGGGTGCGGCCTTTGCCATTATGTACTTTACCAAAAGTGTGGCTCTGGCTGCCGGCGGCGCCATCCTGGGCGTGACCGTCAGTTGTATTATTTCTGCACTGTATCTGCGCAATAAATTCCGCCCTGCTTACGGGGAATTGCCCGAAAGTCAGTCAACTGCAAATAGTTTCGGGCGCACCATCCGGGATCTGCTTGCCATTGCCGTTCCCATTACCATCGGTTCTGCAGGTCTGCAACTTTTAACAGTTGTGGAAACCGGTCTGTATATGGACCGGCTGGTGTATCTGATCGACAGCAATCAGTATATGGGACATATGATCACTGCCGAGATGGATGCCCAGAAAGCCGCTACCACCTTAAAGGGTATTTACAATATGGCACAGACCATTTTCAATATGCCTTGCGCCTTCATTATCCCCATTACGGTCAGCGTGATCCCGGCGATCACTTCCAACCTGACTCTGAAAAAAGATCAGGCGGTCCGCCAAACAGAGGAGTCCGCTGCCCGGATCACGGGTCTGCTGAGCCTGCCTTGTACGGTAGGTCTGTTTGTGCTGGGTCAGCCCATTATGGCACTGCTTGGGGGCTACACCGAAAGCAATTTGGTACTGGGCGGTCAACTGCTTTCCCTGCTGGGTGTGAGCATTTTCCTGTACGCCATTATTCAGTACACCAATGCACTGCTCCAGTCCCACGGCTACGCATATATTCCGGTGATCAATATGCTGGTTTGCGGCGTTGCCAAACTGGCTGTGGTGTATATCCTGGTTGGAAATCCTGCCGTTGGCATTTTAGGTGCGCCCATAGGTGCCATTTTATGCTACGGCGGTATTGCCCTTTTAAACCTGATTGCCATTCGGGTGGTTGTACCCCAGAAGCCGGCGCTGGTTGCAAACCTGCTCAGACCCCTGCTCCCCGCCGCTTTGATGGGCGGTGCGGTTTACGGCACATCTTATCTGCTGGTAAAATTCCTGGGGGAAGATACCAGCTCCGTGATTTTGTGCGGAGCGCCCATTGTGGTGGGTGTGATCGTTTATTTTGTAAGCGTTGTGCTGTTTAAGTCCATTAAAAAAGAGGATTGCCAACTGCTTCCCAAAGGCGATCGGATTGCAAAACTTCTGCATTTATAAAAAGTCCACAGAAAAACGAAAAAAATTATAGTTTTTTAGAAAAAATCACAAAAAACCCTTGAAATTCAAGGAAAAATATGATACTGTCTTAGTACCAGATATTTGGAAAAGAGGTAATTATTATGAAAAAAGCAGAACTCATCGCTGCCGTTGCAGCAAAGACCGGTCTGACCAAGAAGGACGCTGAGTGCGTCATCAACGCAACCTTTGAAACCATTACCGAGAATATGGTTAAGGGTGACAAGGTTCAGGTTTCCGGTTTCGGCATCTTCGAGGTTAAGGCTCGCGAAGCTCGCATTGGCCGTAACCCCCGTACCAAGGAGTCCATCCAGATCCCCGCAACTCGCCTGCCCGCTTTCAAGGCAAGCAAGACTTTGAAGGACACCATCGCAAAATAAGATGCGTCTGGACAAGTATCTGAAGGTCTCCCGGCTGATCAAACGCCGGACCGTTGCCAATGAAGCCTGTGATAACGGGCGCATCCGTGTCAACGGAAGAGTGGTGAAAGCCAGTTACGATGTGAAGGTCGGCGATCGTATTGAGATCGCAATGGGCCCCAGAACCGTAGCGGTGGAGGTAACACTGGTTGCCGACAATGTCCGTAAGGACGACGCGGTAACGATGTACAAAGAGATCTGATGAATAAACCCCCTGCCATTTTGGCAGGGGATTTATATTGGTTCGCACCATCGAAATTCTGTGTCATTGCGAGGAGCCGTCAGGCGACGTGGCAATCTCCTGTGTTACATCTACGAATATCCCACCGGGGAGATCGCCACAACCAGTGTGCGCACTGGTTTCGCGATGACAATGGTTTCGATGGTTTTTCCCATCTATCGACAGTGCGGTGGTGATTTGCGTCCTTTGCGGGACGATGTGGGCATCGTCCCCTACATACGCTATCGAAGGTGCATCCGTAGGGCGGGGGTTTACTCCCGCCGAAGGGTTTGCGGGCGGATGTGGGCATCCGCCCCTACATATGCTATCGAAGGTTTATTATCTATCGATATTACTTTCATTTTTCCATTGAAAAAAGGAACGGGCGAGCCGTTCCTTTTTCTTATTTCTTCCGGCGGTCGCCGTTTTTATCATAGCGCAGGGAAATGTGGATCACAATCCCTGCCCAAGATGCAAAAATCAGCGCAGCTTCCCAAATCAGGCAAGTAAGCGCCCGATCCAATATAAGTGTGGCTTCCTTGCCCCCAAAGGTCAGGCAAATGATACCCATTACAATTGTCAGCAGTCCGCCGACGCCCATATACACCAGTCCTGCAAAGCGCTGTGTGTATTTCCAGGCTTCCATACTGCCCATACCAAAATAGGTGCGGAAACCGAAACCGTGGTTGGCTTCTTTGGGCGGCTTGAAAAAGTAGATCGCGCCCAGCGCCAGCACCAGCATCGGGCAAAGGAAAACTGCCCATCCGGCAATGGAACCGACTTTTTTCAGCAAATCGCCCAGTTCCGGCACCAATTTGGACAGGTCCAGACTGTCCATAAATCCGGTGATCTTATTCATACTTGCTCCTTATTTCTCTTCCAGAAACTGATTGATCTCGTGCACGAAACTGCGAACATCCTGGAAACGGCGGTAAACAGAGGCAAAGCGAATATACGCAACCTCGTCCAATGGCTTAATGCGCCCCATAACCATTTCGGCGATCTTATCGGTGCTGACTTCCCGCTCCAATGTATTCTGGATGGTCTGCTCGATCTCTGTGGCAATCCGGTCCAGTTGCGCCATTGTCACCTGCCGCTTATCGAAGGCGCGCACCATAGAATTGAGGATCTTATTCCGATCAAAGCCCTGACGGGAGCCATCCCGCTTGACCACAATAATGGGCAGGCTTTCCACGATCTCATACGTTGTAAACCGGCGCTGGCAGGCAAGGCACTCCCGGCGACGGCGGATGCTCAAGCCATCCTCAGAATGGCGGGAATCCACCACTTTACTTTCCTGGTCGCCACAAAAAGGACATTTCATTGGGACCCACTCCCTTTCATATTTTCCTATATTATACCAGCCGGACAGGTTTCTGTCCAGTGTTTTTTAGGTACCCTAGTTAAAGTCCTCTGGATCGAAGGTGATCACCGTATGGTATACCCCCTGATCCAGTGCCGTCAGGGCATCATTGATGCTTTGACGGACGGTGTTTTCCTGACCCTTCCACTGCATAGGGATCACCACATCGAACACCAGATTGGTGTGTCCCGTTCCGGGAACCATCCGGAAATCGTGAATGGACATCCTTTCGTCCTTGTCTTTGAGTACCTGCTCCACAACCGCCCGCAGGGCATCCACCTTGGGATCGCCCACAGCCACCGGATCATAGTGGATCACCAGATGCACATTGTGCTCCTGCAGGCAAGCCCGCTCAATATCGTCGATGATCTCGTGGCACAAAAGGGGGTCTTCCTTTTGATCCATTTCCACGTGCAGACTGGCAAACCGCTGACCGGGACCGTAATCGTGAACCATCAGGTCGTGGTAGCCCAGCACCAGCGGTTCTTTCTGCAAAATTTCCACAATCAAATTCCGCAGTTCCGGGCTGGCATTTTCTCCCAGCAAGGGGCTGATGGTCTCCTTTGCCATCATCAAACCGCTATAAAGGATAAACAGGGCAACGGCCGCGCCCATATAACCGTCCACCTGCCAGCCGGAAAAATGTTCGATCAGTCCCGCAGCCAGAACTGCCGCCGTTGCCAGCACATCGTTGCGGCTGTCGGTGGAAGTTGCCAGCAGGGCAGAGGAATTGATCTTCTTGCCCAACTTGCGATTGAAAAGGCAAAGCCACAGTTTCAGGAAAATGGATGCCGTCAGCACGATCAGCACCGGCAGGGAAAATTCCACCGCTGACGGGTGGATAATCTTCTGCACCGAGGATTTTCCCAGTTCAAATCCGATCACCAGGATCAGACCCGCCACCGCAAGTCCGGACAGATATTCATACCGGGCGTGCCCATAGGGGTGATCCTTGTCCGCAGGCTTCTCTGCTAACTTAAAGCCGATCAATGTCACAACGGAACTTGCCGCATCGGTCAGGTTGTTCACCGCATCTGCCATAATGGACACAGATCCGCTGATTAGTCCAGCAAACAGTTTCAGGACAAACAAAATCACATTGCACAAAATGCCTGTGGTTCCGGAAAGTTTGCCGATCCGCGCCCGAACCGGGGCAGAAGCCGTATCCTTATGATTTTTTACGAATATTTTCAGCAAAAGGTTCGTCATAATCTTCCTCCAAAAGGAATTCTACTGGCGGTAGAGTTCCTATTCCACTGCCCGTTCCACTGATTTTCTCAATTCTCCATCTTGTGGCTAACACTTTTTAATAGGGATGTGATAATATGTTATTCACTTGGGCAACATAATCTATTATATTTCAACCGGCAAAAGTTGTAAAGTGTTTTTAAGGAGTTTTCAATTATGTCTTACCGCATCATCACCGATTCCTGCTGTGATTTTCCTGAAACAATGTACGATCAGCTGGATCTTTCTATGATTCCCCTTACCCTGAACTATCAGGGCAAGGAGTATACCGACTTGTCCGAAGATTTCCTCAAGCGTTTGTATCAGGGTCTGCGTGCCGGTGAAGTGGCATCCACTTCTGCCGCCAATCCCGATGCCTGGACCCAGATCATTGAGCCGGTAATTGCTGCCGGACAGGATGCGCTGGTGCTCACATTCTCCTCCGGCTTGAGCACCACCTATCAGTCTGCGGTCATTTCCGCCACTGAACTGAAGGAAAAATATCCGGAGCGTACCGTTAATGTGGTGGATACTCTCTGCGCCTCCCTGGGCCAGGGTCTGTTTGTATGGTACGCCTGCAAAAAGCGGGACGAGGGAATGTCCCTTGCAGAATTGACCCTGTGGTGCGAAGAGCACAAACGGAATCTTTGCCACTGGTTCACTGTGGACGATCTGATGTACCTGAAGCGGGGCGGCCGTGTCAGCGCTGCCACTGCACTGCTGGGCACTATGCTCCAGATCAAGCCGGTGCTCCACGTGGATAACGAGGGTCACCTGATCAATGTGTCCAAAGCCCGTGGCCGGAAGGCTTCCATCGATGCCCTGGCAAACAAAATGGGTCAGACGGCTCTGCCTGGCGAAAACGACACGGTATTCATCTGCCACGGTGACTGTATGGAAGATGCGGAATATCTGGCAAAACAGGTGAAAGAAAAGTACGGCGTTAAGGACGTTTTCATCTACTATACCGGTGCAGTGATCGGTTCTCACTCCGGCCCCGGCACACTGGCACTGTTCTATCTGGGTGAACATAGATAACAAAAACGGGCTCGTTGCGGTTTGCAACGGGTCCGTTTTAAATGCAAAATGATGGGAGGGTACGAAACCCCTCGTAGGGGACGGGTTTTCCGTCCCTTCTTATCGCTATAGGGACATATCGATTTTTCCTACAGCAAATGTATTGAATGGGCAACGCCCATATATCGTGTTGCAAAGCAACATATCGACAACAGGAGATTGCCACGTCGCTTCGCTCCTCGCAATGACACGCAGGTACGATAGCGTTCGTGCGGACACCCCAGGAGGGGTGTCTGCACAATTCTATGTCATTTTTGCATGGGGCTATATCCGCCGATTACATTCAAACATCCACTTTTCTCAGCACAATGGCTGTTCGGCTGGGAAGATACAACTGGAAAGACTGGTCTTCCCCTGAGGTATACTTCTGGTGGTAAATTCGTCCCTGACCCCCATAGCAGAAGTCATCGGAAGAAAACGCCACCTGATATGCCCCCTGCGCTCCCACCGGGATCCGGTAACCTTCAAAGGATTTTTCCGGGTGGAAGTTGAACACAAACACGGCATCCCCCTTCTGGTAGACCAGTACCTTGTCATCGTTATGCAAGTATAACTGTCTGTCCGGACTTCCTAAGAGGCGGTTTTCTTTTGCAAATTGCACCATATCCTTTTCGAAGGCATTCAGGTACTGATATTTCAGGTTGGGATCGTCGGAAAGGCTCCACTGCCGGCGGCAGTAATGGTAACTCCAGCCATTGCCCTCTCTGGGAAAATCAATCCATTCCGGATGTCCGAACTCGTTGCCCATAAAGGTCAGATAGCCTTCGCCGCCCAGGCTCATTGTCAGCAGGCGAAGCATTTTATGCAGGGCCATACCCCGGTCGACCACAAGGTTTCCGCTGTCTTTGTGCATACTGTAGTACATTTCCTTGTCGCACAGGCGGAACATAATGGTCTTGTCGCCCACCAGTGCCTGGTCGTGGGATTCACAGTAGCCGATCACCTTTTCCCGGGGACGACGGATCGTCAGTTCATAATAGATGCTGTTTAAGTCCCAGTATTCATCCGGCACTTCTTTGAGCAGTTTGATCCACATATCCGGCTCGCCCATTGCTAGCCGGTAATCAAAGCCTACGCCGCCCTCCGAAACCGGCAGGCACAGACCGGGCAAAGCGGAGGTATCCTCTGCGATCAAAATGGCATTTTCATTGACCTGCCTTGCCAGTTCACAAGCCAGTTGCAGATAGGTCACTGCCGCGGTGTCCGTATTCATAGAAAAATACTTTCCGTAGTCCGTAAACGCCGTGCCCAGACCGTGATCCTGATAAAGCATTGAGGTCACGCCGTCGAACCGGAATCCGTCGAAGTGATACTCTGTCTGCCAGAACTTCAGATTGCTGAGCAGGAAGTGGATCACTTCATTTTTGTCATAATCAAAGCACTTTGTATCCCAGGCGGAATGATCGCCCCGGGGGCCTTCGTGGAAAAACTGCCAGGGTGTGCCATCAAATTCGTTGATCCCCTCCCGGGTGTTTTTGCTGGCGTGGCTATGGACCACATCCAAAAGCACCGCAATGCCCATACTGTGGGCAGTGTCGATCAACTTTTTCAGGCTCTCCGGCCGACCGAACCGGGAGGATGCGGCGAAGAAATTGGTCACCTGATACCCAAAGGAGGCATAGTAGGGGTGCTCCATCACCGCCATAATCTGCAAGGTGTTATATCCCAGTGCCTTCACCCGGGGCAGGACCGTTTCCCGGAACTGGTCGTAAGTACCCACCGACCCTTCTTCCTGAGCCATTCCAATGTGGCACTCATAGATGAACAATTCCTTTTCCGGCACAAAGCCGCTGTCTGTCCACGCAAATTCTGTTTCCGGGTCGTAGATCACCCCGTTCCAGGCTGTTGTCTGGGGGTCTTGCACCACCCGACGGATATACAGAGGGATTCGTTCCAGTTCCAGCCCCTCCCGAAGCAGGATCGCCATCACCTTCATACCATCCTGCAGCGTCTTGCGTCCAGGCAAAAACAGTTCAAATACCCCGTTTTTCTTTTTCTTCATGGGGTAGGCTCTGCGGTCCCAGCCGCAGAAATCACCGGTCAGATACATTTCCTCTGCACCCGGCGCCCATTCCCGGTAGTACCAGCCGTTGCGGGTCTTATGAAAGCCAAAGTAACTGCTTCCGTTTGCAAAATCCAAAAGGGAGCCGCCCTTTGGCAAGATTTCTTTCTTTTTTTCTTCATACCGCTGCATTCGCAGCCGGATATCTTCCTGAAAGGGGACTAATTGCGGATCATACTGTAATAATTTATACATAACGCGCGTCCTTTCTTTCGTTCTTACTTTTACTTTACTGCGTATTTCCCCATTCGTCAAGGTGCAATCCTTTCCAACGCCTTACTAAATTTCTGTTTGACGAAAAAGGAAAAGGAACGACACACAGGTCGTTCCCTACGATGCTTTTTATGTTCTGCGAATAAACTTCTCCTTGCACTTGGGGCAGGTGATGGAAATTTTGCCCTTTCCCCGGGGGACACGCACCTGCTGACGGCAGCGGGGGCAATCGTAATAGCGATGCTCTCGGTCCTTGATCCGCTGCAAAAACATCAGATATTTCCGGTTCTCCCGATACCGCTTATAGGTATTGCGGGAAAGCATCCGAAACAGTGCCCAGCCCATCAGCAAATAAGACAGGATCATCAGCGACAGTTTCAGGTAAGGATACCGGGCATATACGCAAATCACCGATACTGCCACGCCTACGATCAAAATGGCAATATTCAATTTGTCGTTTCCGTAACGGCCCAGCATAAACCGCCGTAGCAAATTCCTCATAGCACCCTCCCGTCAATAAAATATAACTTTATTATATTTGAAATATCCGGGATTGCAACCCTTCCCTCAAGATTTAACGATTTATTTACACCCCGGACAGAGCCAGGGACTTGAGCACCTTCCAAAACACCTGTCCCCAACGCAGGCGATCCACACCTTCCGATGCCACCAGGGGGATCTCTTTGAGGATCTGCTCCCCGGCTTTTACGGTCATCGTTCCCAGCCGCTGACCCTTGCTCACCGGGGCAGTGACTTCCGGTTCCAGTTGAATGTGGGTGCTTACAGAGCCTTTCTGGGCTTTGTCGATTAGCATTGCCTCTTGACTTCCCATTTGGGCGGTGACGGTGTTTGCCGTTCCCAGTTTTACAGGCACTTGGGCGTTTTCGGTCATTTCCGGTGCGATCACAGCATAATTGGCAAAACCGTAATCCAACAGTGTTTTGCAGGCATTGAACCGATCCTGAGAACTTTCGCACCCCATCACCACCGCCATCAGTTCCATATCCTCCCGTTGCGCGCTGGCAGACAGGCAGTAACCTGCCGTGGAAGTAAATCCGGTTTTCAGTCCCGTTGCGCCGGGATAAAACCGCACCAGTTTGTTGGTGTTGGACAGACCGAAGGTACCGTTTCGCACCGTATCCATCCAAATGGTGGTGTATTTTTTAATGTCCGGATGGTTTTTTAGCAGTTCCCGGGACATCAGGGCGATATCGTAGGCAGAAGTCTTGTGGTCTGCGGCGGCGGCATCGTCGTCCAGGCCGGTGCAGTTAACAAAATGGGTGTCCTCCATGGAAAGTTCCTTCGCCTTTGCGTTCATCTGATCCACAAAACTGCTTTCACTTCCCGCCAGATGTTCTGCCATCGCACAGGCGCAGTCGTTGGCTGAGCTGACTGCAATGGATTTGACCATTTCTTCCACAGTCATCTGTTCGCCCACTTTTAAGTAGATTTGACTACCGCCCTTGGCTGCGGCGGTCTCCGACGCAGTGACCGTATCCGTCCAGCGGATTTTCCCTGCATCGATGGCCTCCATAATCAGAAGCATCGTCATCACTTTGGTAACACTGGCTGGGGCAAGGGGCGTATGCGCATCTTGGGCATATAGCACCGTACCCGTTGCCACATCCATTAATACTGCACTTTTTGCAGGCACTTCCGCTGGCGCTGCCTTGACACCTATGGGCAGTAAACCTGCAAGCATTCCGAAAACCACGATAATCCAACCGATCCGCTTCATAACGATCCCTCCCAGAATTTCTGGTTTATCCTATGAAGATCGTCCACGGAAAATGCAGTCACAATTTTCAACTGCTTAAAATTCCGGGATAAATCCGGTGCTGGCGGCGGTTTCCTCCTGGGTAAAGCCCTCCAGATCATTTAAGTACATCCAACTGAGGACTGCCTGATATTCTTCCTCCATCACCGTCCGGTCAAAGGGCGGTTGCAATCCTTCCATGGGGGTGTACTGGCGCATCAGGCTCACCAGAACCTGCCCTTTTGGGAAGGTTTCCCCAATCCAGTCCAGTACTTTCAGGGAATTTTCCACCTGCCCCGGCAGGATCAAATGGCGGATGATCACGCCCCGAACCACTTTATCCCCCTGCCATACAACCGGGCCTGTCTGCCTGACCATTTCCCGGATAGCTTGCGCCGCCACCGGAAAATAATCTGCCGCCCCGGACAGAGTTTTCGCCAAAGACGGGTCTGCATACTTCATATCCGGCAAGTAAATATCCACCTTTCCCTCCAATTGCCGGAGGATTTCCACCCGTTCATACCCCCCGCAGTTGTAGACCACCGGAACCGGTAATTTGGGTGTCAGCGCCGGCAGGATCGTAGGTAAATAGTGGGTGGGCGTCACCAGATCGATATTTTCCGCCCCCTGGGCGATCAGTTCTTCCATTATTTTCCGCAGCTCGGCAGGAGTGGTGGGTGTTCCCACCGGGGTGCAACTGATCTTTCGGTTCTGGCAATAGACGCATTTTAAGGTACAGCCCCCAAAAAAGATGGCGCCGCTGCCCCCATTTCCGGACAATGCCGGTTCTTCCCATTTGTGAATCATCTTCTTTGCCACCAGCATTTGATCGGTGCCGCCGCAAAAGCCGGTTTTCCCCGCTGTTCGGTCAATGCTGCACCGGCGGGGACACAATTTGCAGTTAACATAACACATATACATTCCACCTTTTTTCTTATCATACCACCCCTGCCCCCAAAGCACAACAAATTTCTATTTATCGATGCCTTCCCCTGGGGGAAGGTGGATTCAAATCCGGACACACTTGTTCGGATTTGAAGACGGATGCGGGTCTTTATTATGCTAATTTAAGCGATATTTTTATATTTTGCTTTTGGTTTTTCCCTCATCCGCCCCAGTGTGCGCACTGGGGCACCTTCCCCCAGGGGAAGGCATTTGCCCGTCAAACAGAAATTTGACGTTTCTGGCTTTACCGGTTCGAAATTTTATGGTATGATAAGAAAAAATTCGTATGGAGTTTGTGTGAAATGCTGACGAAGAATGAAATATATGAGGCACTGATCTGCGATTACACCGCAGAAGGCCAGGGCGTTGCCAAAATTGATGGCTGCGCGGTGTTTGTGCCCAATGCTGTGGTAGGGGAAACCTGCCGTATTCGTATTGAAAAGGCTAACAAGTCCTGGGCTTCCGGCAAACTGGTGGAAATTTTAGAAAAATCTCCCCACCGGATCAATCGGGAATGCCCAGTGGCAAAACTGTGCGGCGGCTGTGACTTCTGGCATATAGACTACCAGGAGGAAACCCGGCTGAAGGCAGACCGGGTGCGCCAAGCGTTGAACCGGATCGGTGGGGAAAGTCTGAAAGAAATTCCTATTTTATGCGCCCCCGATTGCTACGGATACCGGAACAAAGCACAATATCCGGTATCCAGTCACAAAGGGCGGGTGTATGCAGGCTTTTATAAGGCAGGCACCCACACAGTGGTGGAAAATGACCGGTGTCTGATCCTGCCAGCCCAAATGGATCAGGTGAAGAAGATCGTGATAGATTATGTAAACCACTATCGAATCTCTGCCTATGAGGAAACCACTCACAAGGGGCTTCTCCGGCACATTTATGTGCGCCGGGGCGCAGTTTCCGGGCAGGTTTTGGTGTGTCTGGTAGTAAATGGGCGCAAACTGCCCCATACGGAAGACCTGATCCACCGTCTGCAAGCGGTTGCAGGCTTTACCACACTGGTGCTGTCTGTGAACACCACAGTGGGAAACACCGTTCTGGGGGACGAATTTATTACCCTCTACGGACCGGGTTATATTGAAGACACCCTCTGCGGGCTGAATTTTCGCCTGTCTGCCCGGTCCTTCTATCAAGTCAATCATCATCAGGCCCAGCGGCTTTATCAGGCCGCCATTTCTCAGGCACAGATCACCAAGGACGATCTGGTGCTGGATCTGTACTGTGGCGTGGGTACCATCACTTTGGCGATGTCCAAAGCGGCAGGGAAGGTGATCGGCGTGGAAGTGGTGGCGCAGGCTATTGCGGATGCCAAAGAAAATGCCAAACGAAACGGCATCGAAAATGCAGAGTTTTTCTGCGGGGATGCGGGAAAAGCGGCGCTGGAACTGGAAGAAAAAGGTATCTGCCCGGATGTAGTGGTGGTGGACCCGCCCCGAAAGGGCTTAAATGCAGATACCATCGAAGCCCTTTCCCGGATGCAGCCCAGAAGGATCGTCTATGTTTCCTGCGACCCGGCAACCCTTGCCCGGGATGTGGCACTGCTGAAAGAACGGAACTACTGCGTAAAGAACGCCCAAGCGGCAGATCTATTCCCCCGGTGTGCCCATGTAGAAACCATCGTGTGTTTAACTCACGATTGATTCATCGATATAAATCCCTTGCGGGATTTTCTATATTTCCCTTCGGGAAACGATATGTGCTGATGCACTCGATATGCGCTGCGGCGCGAGAAGGGATTTGTATCCTATCGAATGGCAAAGCAACATACGGACAACAAAACGGCGGGAGCAAAGCCTACGCCCTACGATCACACACGGTAGGGCAGGGGCTTTGCTCCCGCCGAAACTTTATTTCTTTAGCCCGGTATGGCAAAATCGGTTTTGCCGTCATTTGTAAGATTTCCGTCGCCGGAAACGGGGATAGCATCCCCTAAGAAGGTAGGCTCCGGTTTGAAAATGCATTTTGCCCAGTCCTTGACCCGGGCAAGCACTTCCCGGAGATCCCGGGCTGTCTGGCCTGCATAAGTACGGTAATCTGCGTCTACCCCGTATGCCTCAATTCCCAACCGGTTTGCAATATGCAAGGCTCGGTACAGGTGATATTTCTGGGTAACGATCAAAATTTTGTCGGCCTGAAAGATCTCCTTTGCCCGGTAAATGCTCTCGTAAGTAGAAAAACCGGCGTGATCCATAAAAATATCCTGGGAAGGGACGTCCCTGTCCATTGCAAATTGCTTCATTACCGCCACTTCATCGTAGTGTTCCTGTCCGTGATCACCGCTCATCAAAAGTTTTGGCGCAGCCCCCAACCCATACAGTTCCACACCCCGCAGCAGCCGGTCGTGGAGCATATCGCTGGGAGTCCCATCCTCCCGGACACCGCAACCCAGCACCAAAATGCAGTCGATTCCTTCCAGTTGCACGCTTTCTTCGGCGGTGAGAATCTGGTCGCCTGTGCTTATTTTTACTGCTCCGTTAATCACCACCAATGCGCTGATGCCCAGTATGCACAAACACAGAAATACAGTAATCATTCTCCGTAAGGTCTTTTTCTTTGTTTTCATTGTGTTTCTCCATAAATAGTGAGGAATTGTGCTTATTGTGAAGGAGATTGCCGCGTCGCTTCGCTCCTCGCAATGACGTTGGCTTCGATGGTTTTTAACATCCATCATACCTTGTTAATAACTGTCAACTATTTACGCCGGTTCTGTGGGGTCGATCTCATATTCTTCGATCGGCTGGTTTGTGAAATGTTGGTACAAATGCAGGGTGTCCACATACCGCTGAAGATTTTCCGGACATCCCAGAACACCCACGATCAGGTAGCCGTCCTCCTTATAAAAGGCAGAAATCAGACATTTTCCCGCATTTTCCGTTGAACCTGTCTTCAGACCGAAGGCTTCCTGGCAATAAAACTGGGAGTCCTGGTGCAGAAGCAAATTGGTGTTCTTCCAACTGGCGGTCTCGCCACTATCATACGTCACATCGTCCGTGACCGTGCCGGCATACTTGCGGATAATCGGCTCTTCCAGTGCAAGACGGCTGATTTTCACCAGATCTTCCAGGCTGGTAAAGTGTCCCGGGGCGTCAATGCCATCCGGATTGGAAAAATGGGTGTTTTCCAGTCCAATTTGCATGGCTACCTCATTCATTTTTCCTGCAAAGATACCCAAAGCGGCAGTGGCAGACAACTCCGGATTTTGGCTGATGGCTCTGCCTGCCGCCACTGCCAGAATGTATGCCGCGTCATTGCCGCTTTGCAGCAGCATTCCTTCCACGCACATTTCAACGGTGATTTTCTGCCCCTGATAAATATGGGCAACGGAAGAATCCGGGTCAATAAATGTCACTTCTTCTCCTGCGGTGATCACCGCATCCGGCTCCAGGCACTGCAGTGCCACATAGGCGGAGTACAGCTTTGTCAGGCTTGCCGGGGCGATCCGATCCTGCAACCCGCCTTTGGAGAAAATGATTTCATCGCTTGCGCTGTCATATACAAAAATATGGGAAGATGCGATCTCAAAATCCGGATCTGTCCAGACAGGCTCCGGAACGGTGGTTTCCTCTGGCATTGTGGTTGCCTGGGTGGTGACCTGGGCGGTGGTTTCCGGGGGTTGGGTCGTGATATGTGTATTTTCAGCCGGCTCGCCTTTGCATCCGCACAGCATTGCAACCGTCATAAAAAACGCCAAAAGACCGGCTACATATTTTCTTTTCACAGCATTTTCCTGCTTTCTTTCCAAATTCTTTTTCATTATACCACATTTTTAAAAAAGGAAAAGACTTTTTTTCCTGTTCTCCTCTTTACGAACAAATAAAAGTGTAGTACAATAAGCATAGATTTTCTGAAAGGGGTTCGCTGGGATGTATTGCTTGAAATGCGGAAAAGAAATTACCGAACCGCAGGTTTTTTGCGAAACTTGCCAGGAGAGTATGGCGGATTATCCCATCAAAGCAGATGCAAAGGTAACGCTTCCCCACCGAACCGTCACTGAAAAGGCGCTCCCCCGCAAGCGTCCGCCCCAGCCGGAAGAACTGCTTCAGGCGATGCAGCGGAAACTCCGGCGGATGCGTTTTGCACTGGTTTTGGTATCCGTTTTGTGTGCTCTGTGTGTGGCAGCACTGGTTTATGCACACCAAACCACTGAGCAAATACCCACCATCGGTCGAAATTACCAGATCGACACCACCCAACAGCCCTGAATGTTTCACGTGAAACATTGGGCATATCTTCGGATAGAAAGGATCTGACTATGGGAAAAATCATTGCCGTCGTCAATCAGAAAGGCGGCGTTGGCAAAACCACCACTTCCGTCAACCTGACGGCTGCTTTAACGGATCTGGGAAAGAAAGTGCTTTTGTGCGATTTCGACCCCCAGGCAAACGGCACTTCCGGTTTGGGCCTGGATAAACGAAAACTCCGCCGGAGTGTATACGATGCCGTGGTCAATCAGGTCCCTGTGCAGGAAGTGATCGTCCATACGGAATTCGGAGATGTCTTGCCCTCCACTGCCGATCTGGCAGGCGCGGCGGTGGAACTGATCTCAATGCCCGAGCCTAGCCAGCAACTACGAAAAGCTCTGGCACCCATTGGCAACGATTACGACGCGATTTTCATCGACTGCCCCCCGTCTTTAGAAATGCTCACATTAAACGCACTGGCCGCGGCAGACAGCATTCTGGTTCCTGTGCAATGTGAATATTATGCTCTGGAAGGTCTGACCGACCTGATGAACACCCTGCGGATGGTAAAAAAACGGATCAATCCCCGTTTGGAGATCTTCGGCGTTGCCCTGACGATGTTTGACGGACGAACCAATTTCTCCACCCAGGTGGCACAGGAAGTGCGCCGTCATTTCCCGGGCAAGGTGTTTGCCTCCGTCATTCCCCGAAATGTGCGTCTGGCAGAAGCCCCCAGCCACGGACTTCCCGTAACGGTCTACGACCGGTCCAGCCGAGGTGCTCAGGCATACCGGGCAATGGCAGAGGAAATCTGTACGAAATTATAATGTTTCACGTGAAACACGCATTTTTAAGAGGTGATTTAATTGGCAGGACAAAAAGGCTTGGGAAAAGGTCTGGGTGCGCTGATGGGCGACTGGGCGGAGGATACCCCCGTCGGAAAAAGCCCTTATCAGTTCCTCCCTATCCATAAGGTTGAGCCGAACCCCGGTCAACCCCGTCAGGATTTTGACCCGGAGGAATTGCAGGCACTGGCAGAGTCCATTGCTACCCACGGCATTATTCAGCCTCTGACGGTACGGGAACTTCCCAACGGTTATTATCAGATCATTGCCGGTGAGCGCCGTTGGCGTGCCGCAAGATTGGCGGAGCTTTCCGAAGTTCCCGCAGTAATCATTGACGCAGACGACAAGAAAACAATGGAACTGGCGCTGATCGAGAACCTGCAGCGGCAGGATCTGAACCCTGTGGAAGAAGCCCTGGGTTATCAGGTTCTGATGGATGGCTACGGACTGACCCAGGAAGAAGCAGCAAAACAGGTGGGAAAATCCCGCCCGGCTGTAGCCAATGCGCTGCGGCTGCTTAACTTGTGTCCGGAGGTTTTGGAGCAGGTGCGCTCCGGTAAACTTTCTGCCGGTCACGCCCGGGCAGTGCTGAGCCTGAAAACGGCAAAGGCGCAAAAAGAAGCCGCCCAGAAAATCGTTGCACTGGGCCTGTCTGTCCGTCAGGCAGAATTATTGTGCAAAAATATGGAGAAAACCCCGAAAAAGCCCGCCACCAACGATGTGACCCTGAAAGTGAACTATGTGGCAGAGTGCGAAAAGGCACTAAGTAAAAAATTGGGGCGTGGCGTTCGGATCGTAAACGGTAAGCGCAAAGGCCGCTTTGAACTGGATTTTTACGGGCAGGAAGATCTGCAACTGCTTTTGGACCTGCTTATGAAGCTGAAAAAATAATCTGTATTCCACCGGATGGCGTCCGGATATTATGTAAACCGAAAGAAGGAAAAATTATGAAGAAGTTTTTTAAGGAATTCCGCGAATTTATTGCACGGGGCAATGTTCTGGATATGGCAATTGGTGTCATCATCGCTACAGCCTTTGGCAAAATCACCACCACGCTGGTCAACAATGTGTTTATGCCCTTCATCAGTTGGCTGTTTGGCGCACAGGATATGTCCGCCCTGAACATCGTTGCCCGTCCCGAAGTCAAAGAAATGGTTGATGGCGTGGAAGTCGTTACCCAGAATGCGATCATCATCGGCTTTGGCGATCTGGTCTCTGCAATTATCAACTTTGTGCTGATTGCATTTGTTGTATTCCTGATTGTTAAGACCATCAACAAAGCAAAGGCAATGGCCGAGAAGAAAAAGGCTGAAGAAGTTGCAGAAGAAGCACCCGCTGAACCCGCACCCTCCAAGGAAGAACTGCTGCTGACCGAGATCCGCGACCTTCTGAAGGAGAAGAACTAAAATGTCAAAATCGATCAAGGCCCTTTGTTTGGTTCTTGTGGTGTGCCTGCTGTTTTGCGGCTGCTCTGCCGGAAAACAGGATCAGACCGTTACCTGCGGTGACCTGACCCTCACCCTGCCTGCATCCTATGTGGACCTGAGCGATCAGGCCTATGCAGCAGAGTTCTCCTTTGTCTATGGCTTTGAAGAAGAGGCGGTTCTGGCAATCGACCAAAGCCGAGCCGCTTTGGATGCCTATTATCCGGATCTGAATGCGGAAAAATATGCCTTTTTGCTTGTGGAAGTCAACAAATATGACTGTCAGGTGGGCAAACTGGGCGATTTGGTCACCTTTACTTACTCCGCAGAAACCGACGGTGTAACGTTTACCTATCTATGCGGTGTCTTTGCATCGGCGGAAAACTTCTGGTGTGTCCAGTTTTACTGCCCCAGTGATGTCTTTGCCGAAAAAGAAGATAAATTTATGGGCTATTTGCAAAAAATTCAGGTGCAGGATGCATTGACAAATTAAGACAAAACGCCTATAATAGATACGTTTTTACCGATAATACAACACTGCGGGAAGGAAAGATTACAATGTTTAAGATCGTTCGCAAAAAAGAACTTAACAGTGCGGTCACCTTAATGGACATCGAAGCACCCTTCGTTGCCAGAAAGGCGAAGGCCGGGCAGTTTATTATTTTCCGTCTGGATGAGCAGGGTGAGCGCGTTCCCCTGACCATCGCTGGCTATGACCGGGAAAAGGGCACGGTTACCATTATTTTTCAGAAGGTCGGTTTCTCCACCATTGCTCTGGGCAACCTGAATGAAGGTGACTATATCCGGGATTTCGTAGGTCCTTTGGGTAAGCCCACTGCTGTGGAAGGCAAGAAAAAGGTTTGCGTGGTTGGCGGTGGCGTTGGTTGCGCCATTGCGCTGCCCTCTGCCCGGGCCTTTAAGGAAGCCGGTGCGGAAGTTACTGTGATCGTGGGTTTCCGCAGCAAGGACATCGTCATTCTGGAAGAAGAATTTAAGGCAGTGGCCGACCGCCTGATCTTAATGACAGACGACGGCTCTTACGGCCAGCATGGTCTGGTTACCCAGCCTTTGAAGGAAATGCTGGAAAACGGGGAGCAGTTTGACGAAGTTCTGGCAATCGGACCGATTCCCATGATGAAGTTCGTTTCCCTGACCACCAAGCCCTTCGGCACCCACACGCTGGTGTCCTTGAACCCGGTTATGGTAGATGGTACCGGTATGTGCGGCGGCTGCCGTGTTACCGTGGGCGGCGAAGTGAAGTTTGCCTGCGTGGATGGACCAGAATTTGACGGCCATCAGGTGGATTTTGCGGAACTGATGAGCCGCAACGCTACATACCGCCAGCGGGAAGCAGATGTGAAGGAACATCACACCTGCCGTATGGACGCAATGGGCAAAGCCCTGATCAAATAAGGAGGAAACTGCTATGGCGAATATGACTTTGGTTAAGACCCCTATGCCGGAGCAGGATCCGAAGGTCCGCGCCCGCAATTTTAAGGAAGTGGCTCTGGGTTACACCGCAGAAATGGCCATTGAGGAAGCAAACCGCTGCCT
>JAZNDD010000002.1:0-2194 GCA_045587865.1 Faecousia sp. | reverse complement strand
TTCTCTTACTCCCAGCGGGGTTGCAGTTCTGCTGGAACACCGTTCCCTTTTGGAAGAACTGGGCTTTGAAATCGATGAATTTGGAGAAAACACTCTTTTACTGCGGCAAATTCCGATGGATCTGTCACCGGAAGACGGTGCAGATGCTTTAGAGGCTCTTGCCTCGGATCTGTTAAACGGTCGCCGGGAGGATAAAAACTCCGTTCGAGATGAAATTTTGCACACCGTTGCCTGTAAGGCTGCAATTAAAGCCGGTTGGCATACCAGTGATACAGAACTGCTGGCACTTGTCAAGCAAGTTATGGAAACGCCGGAACTGAAGCACTGCCCCCACGGCAGACCCATCTGCATATCTCTTAGCAAAAAACAACTGGAAAAGCAATTCAAGCGATAATTACCGTTAGGAGGCGTATGCCTGTGGACAATATAATCTGCATTGCCGGGCCGACTGCCTCGGGAAAAACCGCACTGGCGGTAGAACTGGCAAAGATCACAAACGGTGAGGTGGTATCCTGCGATTCCATGCAGGTCTACCGTTATATGGATATTGGCACTGCCAAGCCCACAATAGAAGAAATGCAAAACATTCCGCACTATATGCTCAGTGTTGCAAATCCCGACGAGGATTTTTCCGTCAGTCGTTACTGCGAAATGGCTACGCCGATTGTAGACGATATTATCCGTCGGGGAAAAACTGCCATTATTGCAGGTGGTACAGGACTTTATATGGATGCGCTGATCCGGGGAAACAGTTTTGCCCCCTTCCCTTCCACAGGTATGCGGAAAAAACTGGAAGCAAAGGCAGATGCGGAAGGTATGCAAAAGATGCTCAGCCTTTTACAATCCATTGATCCGGACGCAGCAGCGCGCCTTCATCTTGCAGACCGGAAACGGATCTTGCGGGCGCTGGAAGTTTATTACGAAACCGGCGAAACCATCACCGAGCACAACCGGAAAACCCAGCAAATCCCGCCCAGGTATCACCCGGTATGGCTTGCACTGGAGGATGAAAACCGTCAGGATTTATATGACCGGATCGACCGCAGAGTGGGTGTAATGCTGGAAACAGGGCTTCTGGATGAGATCCGCGCCTTGCTTGCAATGGGAATTCCTGAAAAATGCACTGCAATGCAGGCCATTGGCTATAAGGAATTTGTTTCTGCCCTGAAAGGAGAAATCTACGTAGAGGCAGCAACAGATCAGGTTCGGCAGGCTTCCCGCAATTATGCAAAACGACAACTGACCTGGTTTCGCAGAAACAAAGCCATCCATTGGCTACGCCGGAAACCCGGTGAAAAAACAGATGAAATTGTTGCAAAAGCGCGACAGGTTCTAACAAATTACGACAACGAAATATGGTAAGATGTAGGTATCCCGAAGAAAGAAGGAATACATATGTCTGAAACAATCAATTTACAGGATGCCATTTTGAATGAAGTACGGCGGGACAAGGTCCCCGTTACCCTATTTCTGATGAACGGCTTCCAGCTCCGGGGGACCATTACAGGATTTGACAGTTTTGTTGTGGTTCTGGTAACCGATGGCAAACAACAAATGATCTACAAGCATGCCATCTCTACCTTGGCCCCCATTCGGCCTCTGAAAGCCGCAGCACCGACTGCATAGCAAAAAGGCGACGGAGCAACTGCTTCGCCGCCTTTTTTGTTGCAGGCAACAGAAAGAGAGGAACTTATATGTCCATTGCCAATAATATTGCCCGTATTCGGGAACAAATGGCAGAAGCGGCCATCGCCGCAGGCCGCAAACCGGAGGAAATTCTCCTTTGTGCCGCCACAAAAATGAACGATGCAGAAAATGTTCGTCAGGCAATTGCCGCAGGGGTAGATTGCTGCGGCGAAAACCGGGTCCAGGAATTAACCGCCAAACTTGCAGATGATGCTTACCGGGGTGCACCGGTACATTTTATCGGCCATCTGCAAACCAATAAGGTAAAACAAGTTGTTGGAAAAGTAGACTTAATTCAGAGTGTGGATTCCGTGCGTTTGCTGGAGACCATCCAAAAAGAAGCACAGCGTCAGAATATCTGTCAGGATATTTTGCTGGAAGTGAATATTGGCCAAGAGGACAGTAAATCCGGATTGAGGAAGGAAGAACTACCGAAAGTTCTGGAAGAAATGGTCCGTTTCCCCAATATTCGGGTCAGAGGATTGATGGCAATTCCCCCAATTTGCGA
>JAZNDD010000001.1:0-9527 GCA_045587865.1 Faecousia sp. | reverse complement strand
ACCTCGATGGGCGGATTTTCTGCAGTTTGCCAATATTTCTGTATTTTTGGGGTATCGAACCCCAAAAATACAGATGGGACGCCGAGGGCGGCGTCCCCTACGAACAAGCTGTCAAACAGAAATTTGACAGTCTGAAAAAATGACACGATTTTCCATAGACATATGTTTTATTTTGTTCTATAATATATACAATATTTTATAGAAAAGGGAGTACTTTGTTATGAATTGGGAATTTTTGCGTGCGGATGAATTCAAAAATGCCATTGAAGTTTCCAAGGGTGTTTGTGTCCTGCCCTTGGGCTGTCTGGAAAAGCACGGACTGCATCTGCCAGTTGGCTGCGACTCCCTGAAAGCCAAAGGTTTGGCAGAAGAAGCCGCTGCACTGGAAGAAGTTATGGTCTTCCCCTCCGGTATGTGGCTGGGTGAAGAATGTGTCAATAAATCTGTTCAGAATCCCTGGGAAAAGAATATGGGCGGCTATGTATGCATTAACCCCAAACTTTTGGTAGCCATTCTGGAGGAACTGTGCGATGAGATCGCCCGCAATGGCTTTAAGAAAATTCTGATTCTCAATTCCCACGGTGGCAACACCCGTATGCTCAACTACTTCACCCGTACCCAGGCATACAGACAGGTGGATTACGCCACAATGTGGGCACCCATCCGGGATCCTTCCATCTATCTGCCCCACAATATGTACCGCATTGTAATGGAGCGTCGTGACGAATTTGACTTCCTGACCGAGGAAGATTTGGAAGTTATGCGCAAGGTGGCCGAAAGAGGCTCAAACGCAGAACATCCCAAAACCCAGGGTGGCCATGCAGACTGGACGGAAACCTGCCTGATTTACGGATACTATCCGGAATTGGTCTGCGACGAAAATATGGATGCCCAAAGCGGCATCTCCACCCACCGCAGTGACTACCTCACCGATAACGGCATTGTATCCACCCACTACTGGTATCGTAATTATCCCAATGCCATCCACGGCTACCCCTCCACCGGTTGCAATCACAACATCGGCAAGGCAATGCGGAAACTGTGTGTTGAGCGTCTGGTAAAGATCTTCAAACTACTCAAAGACGACGATGACTGCATCCGCCAGGTGCAGGGCCTTCCCAAACTGTAAAGGAGAAACTATGGAATTGCGTAAAATTGCAGACCGTCTGGGTATTGCGGAATATCCGGCAGATCTTGAAAAGGTTACACCTATTGATGTTTGCAACCTGGAACTGATTGAAAATTTACATAAGGAATTTAACATTTTCCGGGAGCATTACGAAGATGTGCTTCAAGGCGTGGAGGCGCTTAGAAATGACCCGGATCGCCGCACCTGGGCAGAATACGCCTGCGCCTATATCTTGACCCTTTCTCTGGAGGACGCAAAAAAATTCCCTCTGCCGGTGGAAGAGGGTGCAAGTGATATGATGCCTCTGCTCATTCAACTGCCTATGATCCCCAAGTCTGTGGAAGCCTACCGGGAAAGAGGCTTTGACGAGGAAACCATCCAGAATATGATGGCATCCTACTACGGCTGCGCCAAGGATATTTTTAATAAGACCGGCAAGTACGGACTGGATCTGCGTTTTCACCGGTGGATGCTTATTTATGCCAAGAGCCTGATCTTTATGCATATGGGCTTTAATATTGAGGTGCTGTCCTTCCCGGAGGGTGCGATTTTCCTGAAAAACAAAAAAGACGGCACTGTGGTGCCTCTGATAGAAAACGAAACTGCCCACAGAAGCGGTCAGGTTTTAGGCTCTGCCGGCTGTGAGGACGCAGACGGCTCCTGGAATGTTTCCTGCCGAGAAACAGAAGATGGCTGGTATGGCTATCCCACTGTGGACTGCAAAATCACCAAGGAAGAAGTATTTTACGCAAAGGAAGAATGGGACTGTGTCCTGCGACCCTATGACTATGTGCTTAGCGTACATCTTCCCAAGGGTATGGATCTTTCCAAGGAGAATGTGGACATTGCCTTCTCTACTGCCATTGAAAAGGCGCGGCAATGGTATCCTGACCAGCAGATCAAAGGTCTGTACTGCGGTTCCTGGCTCCTTGACCCGGCACTGGTGAACATTCTGGGTGAAAACGCCAAGATCATTCAGTTCGGCAACCGCTTTGTCCGCCATCCCATTAAAGATGATGGTCAGGCTGTGTCCCGATTTGTATTCCCTCCCAATATTACAGACCTGAACGAACTCCCGGAAAATACCACTTTGGAGCGCGGTCTGAAAAAACTGTATCTGAGCGGTGGCTTTATCTACGGCTACCGGGGTGTGATCCTGTAAATAGAAATGGTCGTGTTGCTTTTTGCAACACGACCATTTTACTATGTTTATCCTTCTACGATCTGGCGCAGGAAACCTGCCTCGGCAGGCAATGTGGTGATCTGGCCATCGTACATAAATTCCAGCAGAAGGGTCTTTTCTTCCCCTTCAAATTCCTTCATATACATTTTCCAGGGCTCAATGCCGTTTTCCAGAGAAACACGCACATTATTGGGCCAGTAGAACACGTGGATATGCTCGATATAGGGCTTGAGCATACGGATATAAGCAATATTCTCTTCGTCGCTCTCATCCGGATTGGGCTGCCAGTAAGTACGGAAGTTGGGGGAATTGACGCCTTCCATCAGTTCCAGGGCATATTCTTTGGTCTGGGTCATTGTACCCCGGTGGCACTCCATACACAAAATCACACCGGCTTCTTCCGCCAGCTTTGCTGCCTTACGGCCTTCTTCGATCATCATACTGCGCCACTCGGGTGTCATTTCCTCCAGGCGAGCCTTACCTGCCCAAATGCGGCAAATATTGGTACCCAGTTTTTTGGTTGCCTTCAGGTAGCCGGGCAATTCCTCAATGGGCGTTACACCCAGACGGAAGTAACCACCGTAGGAAGAGCAGGTGATGTCATACTTTTTCATCAGTTCTACCAGTTCTTCCAGCCGGGCATCGTCGGCGCAGGGTGCGTGCACATCGCTGCCCCACTCAATATTCTTAAGACCTGCCGTTACCATTCCCTGCAAAATCTCCTCAGGAGACAGGGGACGGAAACTGACAGATACCACACCGGTCTTGTGCATAATCAATTCCTCCTAGAATATGTTTCCGTTTTCCCGGTAGGTACGCCAAATATTTTCAAAGAAGTCGCTATTTACCGGCAAGGGGCGCACCGCCCGCCACCGGAAATGGCAGCCATCTTCTGTGAGTTTACCTTGCTGCACCTGATCGGCAAAGGCTTTGGGGGTACTTATAAACCGGAACTGTTCTTCCAGTCCGTCCCGCAAATCACCTTTCGGATTGGTGTAAAGGGCGCTGCCCCGGGTCACTCCTACAATTTTACCATAATCTAACATTGCAGTCAAGCAAAGGATTTGGCACAAAAGTGCATCCCGATACTGGTAGGCAAGGTAAATAAGCTCCTTTTTGCCCACACCGATCTTCTGCGTTAGTGTGTCAAGATTTTCCTTTGCTTGGACAAGCGCTAGCTCCATTGCTGCAGGCTCCCGGATGGCTGCTCCGCTGACGCTCATCCGGCGGCGGATCCGGGAAAGGGCTGGCTTTGCATTGTTGGGCTTTTGCACCACTGTATCTGCAAATGCCTGATGCTTCTCTACTTTTTCGTCTGCAATTTTCCGGAACATATCCGCTTCTGCCAGTGTTCTGTTATCCACAGACAAGTACTGGGCTGCCCGCAAAGAGCCTACCTGTCCCGCATTGAGGGCACTGCCGCCGGGACGAGAAATGCCGTGCGTTCCGGCACATTCGCCCACAGCGAACAATCCGGGGATCGTGGTCTGCCACCAGAGATCCACAGCGACACCACCGTTATTATGCTGGGCGCACAGGGCAATCTCCAGCATTTCGGTTTCCAGTTCCAGACCTTTACTGCGGTACAGTTCAATGGCCGGGGCATTCATCAGCCGCAAACGTTCAATGGGCGTACCAAAGAAGGCACCCGCTTTTTTCAGGTAAGTATAGGCCTCCTGAGACAGGCGTTCATAATCAATTTCCTCCAGTCCGAAGGGATTTTTCCGGTAGTCTAAGTATACCCGCCGACCTAAGATAGCCGTCTGGCGGTATACCAGCAAGTCGATAATGGAAGAACCGGTCATTACCTTGCTGCTGTCGAAGGGCCACTGATAACCTTTCAGGAACACCATTGACAGAGCTTCATAGGGATCGTCAAAGTAATCCAGCAGAAATTCCCGCTCTGTTCCCGCTTCATCCACACTGACGAACCGGGGCAACACCTGCATATAAGTGCCGGACACATTCCACCGGGGGTGGGTAGATGCCAATCCGTACTGCCACTCTGTCATATTCTGAAATTCTGCACCTGCCAGCAGTGCCAAAGAGGACGAGCCCGTGTGACACTCCGGGAACACACTGTCGGCATAAATGCCTGCAGGTCCGCCGGTGGCCAGCACAATATCTGCAGTACGGAACACCACAAACTCCCCTGTCTTTTTCTCCAGACACACAAGACCGCAAACGCCGGTTTTGTCCTTGAGGATCTCCACCGCGTACAAACCATCATACACCGGAATTTCCAGCCGTTTTGCATTCTTTTCCAGTGCCTCGGTCATAAATTTGGAGGTCAAGGGACCTGCCGAAGTGGCTCTGGCAAAGGGGTCGTGGTCGGTCTTATAGCCGATGTATTCCCCATAGCGATTATGGGGAAATGCCACGCCCAATTCGCACAAATTCAAAAAGCAACGGGAAGACAGTGCCGCTTCGCACAGGGCATTGTCGCCATCCACCGAGCCGCCGGCGAACAAATTCTGCGCCATTTGTGCCACGCTGTCAGGACTGTCGCCGCCCAGCCCCAGTTTATAATAGGTCTGCTTATCGCTGCCGGTGTTCCGGGAGGTACCCATTTTGACACCTTCGGTTACGATGGCAACACTTTTTTTGCCCAACTGCCGAATCCGGCAGGCGGCGTTATAGCCGGAGGCACCGGTGCCGATCACCAGCGCATCCACAGAAATGATTTGATACTCTTTCATAATGCCTCTCACAGGCGGCGAATATGGAAGCCGCCGTCAATATTGATAGACTGACCGGTCATATAGGTAAGAGAACCTTCACACAGGGCATATACCGCATTGGCGATATCCTCCGGTGTGCCCCAGCGCTTGATGGGAAGCAATCCCCCTTCGATGAGGGCATCGTACTTCCCTTGAACTTTGGAAGTCATATCGGTAGCGATAATGCCGGGACGAACTTCGTTGACCATAATGCCGTACTCTGCCAGACGGTCTGCAAACAAGGTGGTGATCATAGATGCCCCTGCCTTACTGATGCAGTATTCACCGCGGTTCACAGAACTGGTGTAGGCAGACATAGAGGAGATGTTTACGATAGAACCCTGAATGCCCAGCTTTATCATCTCGTTTGCTACCCGCTGGGTCAAAAAGAGTGTGCCTTTGGTATTGATGTTCATTACATAGTCGTAACTTTCCTCGGTCATTTCCAGCAGGTCCGCCCGGACCTTGGGGGCAACGCCCGCCACATTCACAAGGATATCCACCCGGCCGTATTTTTCCAGGGTCACATCCACCAGGCGGTTTCTGTCCTGAGTGTTGCTCACATCACCGGAAACATAAGTAAAGTCACCTTCCAGTGTTTCTGCCATTTCTGCCCGGCGGGACATACCCACCACTGCGATGCCCTTTTCCAGTAATTTCTTAGCGCAGCCTAAGCCGATGCCGCTGGCAACGCCGGTTACGATTGCAACTTTTTTCATTACTTTTTCCCTCCGCAGAATTTCTGATGCAACGGCAAGTAGATTTCCTTATCCCGGATCACACAGCCGGGGGTACTGCCTGCCCGCATCACTTCGGTGCACTTGGAACAGCAGATACACAGTTTATCCTTCTGCAAGCCGCCATTTAAGATGTCCTTTGCAAAATCCGGGTAAGCAAAAGTCTGTCTGCCGAAGCCTGCCAGGTCGATGCCGCCCTCCTGGATCAGGGCTGCAGTCACATTGGGAGCCGCCACGCCCAGATAACTCAGGGCAGAACACAGTATCTTCATCTCAGGCACAGCCTTCTTCAGTTTGGCAGTGCCCAACAGCATCCGGGCAACGCCGGTGAGGGGATGCTCCTCGGGGGTGTAGCCGCCCATTGTGAAGGGGCGGTTTACGTGGGGGTTAAAGTAAGGATTGCCCATTGTGATATTGAGCATCTTAACGCCATAGTCCCGCAGTTGTTCCAGTACCCAGATAGGCTCGGTGGGGTCAAAGTCAATGCCCTCTTCGCCAACGCCAAAGCCATAGGGTCTGGGAAAACCATCGTACACATTCATACGGGAGGTGACGATGAAGTCCGGATTACAACTTTCCAGTGCGCCCTGGATGCTCTCCCGAAGGAGTCTTGTACGGTTTTCCAGACTTCCGCCATATTTGCCGGGGCGGTTAAAAGCAGACAGCAGTTCAGAATTTAAGTACCGGTGGCAGCACTTCATATCCACACCGTCAAAACCGGCCTTTTCTGCCAAAATGGCACCGCCAATCAATTTTTCCTTCACAAGATCCAGATAGTCATCGGTGACGATCCGGGAAGCATCAATGGGATTTTCTCCCTCGAAAATGGGGTTATTATAGGCAATCAGAGGTGCGGGAGTACCATGGGGTTTGCTGTAACGGCCGGAATGGGTGGCCTGCATAATCACCACAGGCTCTTTGCCGTTTGCTTTGATACCTTCCTCTTTAATGGTTTCCACAGCAGACTTAAATGCATCCAGATTGCCATCGTGGATGTAAAGTTGACGGGGGTTTGCACGGCCTTCTTCCAGCACAGCGGTAGCTTCAAACCACAGAAGACCTGCACCGCCTCTGGCAAAACGTCCGTAACGGCGCATTGTCAGCTCGCCGGGTTCACCGGTGGCTGTGCCGTCGCAGCCTTCCATTGCCTGACAAGCAAGGCGGTTTGGGATGGTGTGTGCGCCCACAGTCAGTGGCTGGGCCAGCACAGACAGGTCCTCGCTAAAAGGCAGACCTGCGGCAAGGGCTTCGTTTTGCTCCTGGAATTCCTGGGCGGTGGTGTAAATTTTCCGTTTCATCGTGTTACGCCTCCATTTTTTGTTTATTCTGCTTTCATTGTACAAGAAAATCTGCACATTGTCTATATACACCTTGCCGCCGATTATGTAAATCTTGCTTTTTTTTAGAAAATATGCTAGGATTTTGGGGAAGGAGTGTTGTATATGGACAGTATCGTTTTATCTGCATCGTTTACCCGTTTATCCAGCCACAAGTCCCGACACCTGCACGACAGTCACCAACTTTTGTATGTGACCGCAGGGCAGGCGCAAATTACAGTCAGTGAAAATACCTATTGGGCAACACCGGGAACCCTGATTCTTATCAGCCGTTTTGAAACCCATTCTGTTCAAAACACCTCCCCGGATTACTGCCGCTACACTCTGCAAATCGCCCCGCAAGTAAGCACCTACGGCAGTATTGTGGGCTATCCGGTGCTGTCGGTGCTGACAAACCGCCCTGCCCATTTTCGTCACAGTCTGGATATGTCCGGCTGTCCGGACTTTGAAAGCCTTCTGTCGAAAATAGTGCAGGAAAAGGCTTCCGGTGCACCTATGAGTGAAAAACTGCTGGATCTGCATTTTCTGCAATTGCTCCTTTACTTATCCCGCACCCATCCGAAACTGGTGACCCAAAGTGACCCTGCCCTGAATTTGGTTTCGAAGGTGCAGACATATCTGGAAACAAACTATGCTTCCCCCACTACTTTGGAAGGACTTGCCCAGCATTTTCACCTAAGTCCCTCCCACCTGTCCCATCAGTTTAAGCGGGTGGCAGGTGTTTCGGTTATGGGCTATTTGCAGGCTTGCCGACTGGCCGCAGCCAAGGAAAAACTGGTTCACACCGACCTTCCTATCAGTCAGATCGTTGCGGACTGCGGCTACAGCGATAACAGCAATTTCAGCCGGTATTTTCAGTCTGTCACCGGTCTGACACCTACCCAGTTTCGCAAAATACACAGATAATTCCGCTTTTTTTACAAACAAATCATACTTTTGTACATAGCCAAAACGCAAACTTTACTGTATACTTAATCCATATAAGGAAAGCGTTGGCATGCCACAAAAAATTCTGCTGCGATCACAGCGGAAAAGGAATGAAAAAAACGTGCCTACTTTCCCAGTTATAATTGACTTTTAACCTTTGTTGGAGTAAAATATTCCCAGTAATTATATATGGAAAGGAATTTTGGTATGATTAAAGTATTGCTGGTAGGTCCCGGAGGCTTTGGCAAGCATTTTGTAAAGCTGCTGCTGGAAAATACTGATCCCGAGATCGTATTTGAGGGCATCGTAGCAAGAACCTCCTGCGCTATGCGTGAGGAAGTGGAAGCTGCAGGTATTCCCATCTATCATTCTTTGGAAGAATTCTATGCAGAACACACTGCTGACCTTGCGATTGTCTGCACACCCTCTTTCCTGCACTGCGAGCAGAGCATTTACTGCCTGCAGCAGGGTTCTTATGTTCTTTGTGAAAAGCCTGCTTCTCCCACAGTGGAAGAATGCGAAAAAATGATAGCTGCAGAAAAAGAGACCGGAAAGTTTATCGGCATCGGCTTTAATATGGCATTTGCCCCCGGCACTCTGGAGCTGAAGAAGGACATTCTGGACGGCGTGTTCGGTAAGCCCATCCGGATGAAAACCATTATCGCTGCCAACCGAAAGTTGTCTTATTACGGCCGTGGTAGCGGCTATGCCGGCTGCATCTCCAAGAACGGTCATATGGTTCTGGACAGTGTTGCTTCCAATGCCTGCGCCCACTATGTATTTAATATGCTGTACCTGCTGGGCGATGAAATGAACACCTCCGCTTATGCTACTTTAGAGCAGTGCGAGTGCCTGCGTGCCAACGACATCGAAAACTTCGATACCTGCACTATGAAGTTGACTGCTGCCGGTGTTCCCCTGTACTTCACCGCCTCACACGCAGTTGACAAGAGTGTTCCTTACACCTTCTGCTTCCAGTTTGAAAAGGCTACTATCACAAGAGATGAAGAAGGCCGCTACCGGGCAGAATTCAATGATGGCACCGTAAAGCTCTACAGCAATCCTCTGGGAAGCGGCGAAGGCATCAAGACCTTCCACTGCATCGACGCGGTAAGAAACGGCACAAAGCCTGTGTGCACCGTCAATACAACTATGCCCCACGTGAAGCTGATCGGGGATATTTACAAGCAGATCCCCATCACCAACTTCCCCGAGGAAGAAAAGGTCTACGAGGAGGATCGGATCATCGTCCCCACCCTCACCGACCGGCTGCTGAAGTGCTACGAAAAAGAATGTATGCTCTCTGAAATTTAATTACATACCAAAAAGGGCGCGTTCGTCAGAACGCGCCCTTGCTTGTAAAACAGTCAAATTTCTATTTATCGAATAGATTCGTAGGGGACGCCGCCCTCGGCGTCCCAACAGGAAATCCGACCTCGATGGGCGGATTTCCTGCAGTTTGCCAATATTTCTGTATTTTTGGGGCATCGAACC